>CAZZKQ010000236.1:0-5703 GCA_964654875.1 uncultured Verrucomicrobiota bacterium
GGTCTATGGGGTGGCCGGCTTCTGCGGCAGGAAGTCCACCTTCGCGCTGCGCTCGGCGGTCAGGTATTTGTCGGGCCGGATCATCTGGACCTTGAGCTGGAGGGTCCCCTTCTGACGGCTGGCCTCAGGGGCGATCTCGGCGACCACCCCGTCGTAGAACCGGTCCGGGTAGGCCTCCGGACTCACCCGACACCTCTGCCCCAGCGCGATGCGGGCCAGTTCCTGCTCGTTCACATCGATCTCGACCTGGAGATCCTCCAGATCCGCGACGGCGAGCAGCGAGGTGCTGGGGCCCCGGGACCCTCCGAAGTTCTGGGGCGTCACCAGCTCGTTGGCTTCGGCGAGCTTCTCGAGGACCACCCCGTTGACCGGCGACCGGATCACACACCAGTCGAGATAGGTCAGGATGACGCGACGTGACCCCTCGAGCTGTCGGATCTGGGCCTGGGCGGACTCGAGTGCCAGGCGTGCGTTGTCGAGCACCTGCTGCGACTCGACCTTTTCGGCGAACAGCTCACTCGTGCGGTCGAGGTCGATCCGGGCCCGTTCCTCGGCGACGCGCGCGACGGACAGCTGGCCCTCCACCTCGGCGAGACGCGCCCGGTATTCCGAGTCGTCCAAACGGACCACGACCTGGCCGTTGGTCACGGTGTCGCCCTTCCTGATCCCGATCCAGGTGACCAGTCCCATGAAGCGGGGACTGACCTCGATCCGCTCCCGGGCCACGATATAGCCGGAGGTCCTCAACACATAGGTCTCGCCGTCGCCCTTTGCCGTGGCCTCCACGACACGATGGGTGCCCGTGGACCCCGTGGACCCCGCGGGATTGGGCGTGTTGGCGGGCACACCCTTCGGTGTGGCCTCCTGGATTCCCGACGGACCACCGCCTGATTTCATGCCCTTCCGGATCGAGTCGGAGGCCCGAGGAACGGCGAAGTAGCCAATGACCCCGAGAACAAGGGCGATCGATCCGAGGATCAGCCAGATCGGCCCACGGGGACGCCGTTTCTGTTCCGATGCGATGCGCAGTTTCTCGAGGTTGTCCGGACTCATAGGGATTTCAGGGCGACGATCACGGGAAGTCGGGCGGCCCGAATGGCGGGAAACAGGGAGCCGGCCAAACCGATCACGACCGAGAAGCCGAGGCCCATCAGCATCAGATCGGGAGTGACCCGGAACTGGAAGACGGTCTCGGCGAACGATTGGAAGTCGAGGGTGCCGAAGGAGACGTTGAAGGCCGCGAGGCCGACCTGGAGTCCCCAGGCAACGGCACAGCCCAGGACACCCCCCAGCAGGGCCAGCAGGGCTCCCTCGATCAGGAAGCACAGCACGATCGAGCGCCGGGAGTAGCCGAGCACCCGCAGGGTGCCAATCTCCCGGGTCCGGGCGCCAACGCTGGCGTACATCGTGTTCATGGCGGCGAACACCGCCCCCACCGACATCGCCGTGCCGAGGATGCCGGCCAGGTAGTTGATCGGCTTCGCCGTCATCGTCTGTTTCGAATAGTAGTCCACCTCCCGCTCGGCACGCAGCGCGAGGCGCTTGTCCTGGTCGATGCGCTGGATCAACCCCTCGGCCAGGGAGTCATCCGCCGGACGGAGCAGGACGCTGGAGTACTGTTCCCGATCGAAGAGGGCCCTCGACTCGTCCGCATCCATCCAGCCCTCCGAGTCGAACGCGCTGCCCTGCCCATCGAAGTGTCCCACCACCGTCAGCCGGTCGGGTCCGGCCTTGAGGGTCCCGCCGACCTCGAATCCGGCGAACCGACGCGCCAGGCGGCTCGAGACCACCACCTCGCGTTGGCCCGCGCGGAACCAGCGACCCTCGACGAGGGCGACCTGCGACCGCAGTTCCATGCCGCGGGGAGTCACTCCCCGGAGGAGGGTGTTGGCCTCGCCAACCCCGTCCCGTCTCGGGGCACTCACGATCATCACCAGCTCGGCCGAGACAATGGGCTCCCCCGCCGCGTTGCGCGCGATGCCGGGGAGGTCCCGAAGGGTCCGGAACTGGTCCCGCGACACCAGGGACCCCGATTCGGCCTGGGAGCCCTTGCGGACCACGAGCAGATTCCGCGGATCCCCCGTGTTGGCATTCGTCGCCTCGATGCCCCGACCCAAGGCCCGGAGGCCCAGGAACACCAGCACCACGGCACCGATGCCCAGCACGGTGAAGAGCGTCGTGCGCCAGCGCACGAGGACATTCCGGATGTTGTATTTGAGAGGGAGGGCCATGGGGGATTGGTGCCGGTCAATCGAGGGTCTTGAGACCCTCCGTCACGCTCATCCGGGCCGTCTGCCAGGCGGGAGGCAGTGCGGCGACGACACCCATGAGGGCGGCCACGGCGGCACCCCAGGCCATGATGCGCGGGGTGACCTCGAAGTAGATCAGGAACCCGCTGGTCAGTTTCTGAAGGTCGAGATGGGTCCACAGCGCCCAGGCCCCCCCGACCCCGAGGAGGGCCCCGAGCGCGGCGAGGCCGAAGCTCTCGGCGAGGATGAACGCGAACAGCTCGCGCCGCTGGAACCCGAGCGCCTTCAGCACCGCCAGCTCCCGGAACCGCTCGCGGATCGCCATGCTCATGGTGCTGATGGTCACGAGCGACAGGGTGAACACCACCGCCCCGGAGATGAGGAGCACCAGCATCTTCACATTCCCCAGCATGCTCACGAACCCGAGCTGGAAGGCCCGCTCGGTCTCCGCCCGCACCTCGGCCGCGGTGTTCTCGAAAGCCGCATTCACCCGGGCGATCACATCGTTCGCCACCTCGGGCGATGCCGCCCGGATGTACCACGTGCCGACGGTTCCCGGATCCCCCGACAGCTCGTCGAGCAGCTTGTGGTGGAAGAAGAGCCCCCGGTCGTCGACCGTGCCGTTGAACACCGCGGCGATCTTCAGGTCGAGGTCCACCGGGTAGAAGGTTCCGGTGAACTTCATCCGATCCCCGATCCTCAGGCCGTACCGCTTGAACGTGTCGGCCCCGACCATGCAGGCGAGGCGGTCCTTGGCGAAGTCCTCGTAGCTGCCTTCCATGATCCGGGCCTCCACCAGGAGGCCCTGGAAGCGCCTCGGATCGACCGCGAACTGCGCAAAGCTCGTGACGGTCTCGTCCCGGAAGTTGCCTCCGAAGAATGTGAACGGCGAGACGGCGACGATGCCCGGGATACGCTCGATCACCGCCAGCTGCTTCGCCGGCAGAGGCTGGGCAAGGGAGACCTTGTTCCGGGCGATGATCCGCAGCGAGGCGCCGGCCGACTCCGGTGGAATCGTCAGCTCCCGCTGGAGCGTCAGCAGCGTGACCAGCAGCGCGCAGCTGATGCCCACACTGAGCACCGTCAGCAACGCCCGCCTCCGGTTCCGCAACGCGTTCTTCAGGATGAACGTCGGCAGGGTCATGCGACGATCTCCCCCTTCTCGAGATGCAGGCTCCGGGTCCCGTAGCCGGCCGCCTTCGGATCATGGGTCACCATGATCACCGTCTTCCGGGAGTCCCGGCTCAGGGCCTGGAGGATCGACAGGACATCGGTGGCGCTCTTGGCGTCGAGGTTGCCGGTCGGCTCGTCCGCGACGATGAGCGTCGGGTCCGTGACCAGCGCCCGTGCGATGGCGACCCGCTGCTGCTGTCCGCCCGACATCTGGTCCGGTCGATGGTGTCCACGATCGGCCAGGCCCACGAGGTCGAGCGCCAATGCGACCTGACGCCGCCGTTCGGCGCGTCCGAGGGCGGTCAGCAGCAGCGGCAGCTCGACGTTCTCGGCCGCAGTGAGGACCGGGATGAGGTTGAACGACTGGAAGACGAACCCGACGTTCTGGTTCCTCCAGTCGGCCAGCGGGGATTCGGTCAGGTTGGCGACGTTGATCCCCTGGACCAGCACCGAGCCGCCCGAGGCGCGGTCGATGCCGGCGATGATGTGGAGCAGCGTGGATTTCCCCGATCCGGACGGCCCCATGAGCACGACGAACTCGCCGGTCTGGATGTCGATCGAGACGTTGTCGAGCGCCGTGACCTGGATCTCCCCCTGTCGGTACACCTTGCTGAGATCCCGGATCGAGACAATGGGGTCGGCCGCCATGGCGGAAGAGCGTAGCCCCGGGGCGGGCGGAGGGGAAGGACACCTCGGACCGCGTCGCAACCACCCCGATCCGCCGCCGCCATGGGTCCACGGTGCGCCGGTTTTGGGGTTTTGGTTTGCGATTGTGGGGAGGGAAGCCTATCCACCGCGCGTCATGTCGGTGCAGTACAAGATCATCGGGGGGGACGGACTGGAGTACGGTCCGGCGACGCTCGACGAACTACGGACGTGGTGCGAGGAAGGTCGCGTCGGACCCTCGACGCCGGTCTGGAGGTCGGACGACCCGCGCTGGCAGCCGGCATCCCTCCGCGAGGAGCTGAAATGGGATCTCCAGCTGGACCCCGGGGCCACGGATGAGTCGGGACCCGATCCACTCGCCGAGTTTGTCGCCCGGCACCCCCTGCCCCGACCCGCCGGGTTCTGGGTCCGGCTCGGCGCCCACATCATCGACTGGATGATCCTGACCTCGCTGATGACGCTTCTGACCCTTCCCTGGGCGGAGGCGTTGGGCCGCCTGCAGGAGGGGGCGTTGCAGGAGGCGAAGTCCTCGACACCCGACAGCCGGGTCCTGCTCGAGTTCATGCTGGTCTCATTGTCCATCAACCTGCCCCTCACCCTGGCCTACCAGACCTTCTTCAATGGCCAAAGCGGGGCCACCCCGGGCAAGCGGCTGATGGGACTGCGGGTGGAACGGGCGGATGGCACGCCTCTGGGGTATCGGGGCGCCGCGATCCGGAGCCTCGCCGAATTCGTCACCTCGCTCACCCTCGGGATCGGCTATCTGATGATCGCCTTCGATCCCGGCAAGCGGGCCCTGCACGACCGGATCGCAAAGACCCGGGTCGTCCACCGCTGAGCCACCGCGGACGTGACGGCACCGGAGGAACTCCGGGGCCCGCCGACGTCCCCGACTACTTCACGGCCGGAATGTTGAGCTCCTGGCCGACCCTGAGGCGCTTGGGATCCTTGAGATTGGGATTCGCGGCCAGGACGTCGGACACCTTGACCTTGAGCGAGTACTCCTTGTTGTAGGCGGCAATGATGGCGCCGAGGGTCTCCCCGGTGCCCACCTTGTGGACGTACTGCTTCTCCGGGAGGTTGACGGGCGGATCCTGGACCACCGGAGCCGGCTTGGGCGGCTTCGGGGACTCCCGCACCGGGGGCGGCGCCGACAGCGACTTGCTGACCTCCTTCGCGATCTCCTCCAGCTGACGCTTCACGTACTCGGCATCCGCAGCGCGCTTCTCGTCGACCTGCTTGATGGACTTGATGACCTCCTTGAGCTGCTCGCGGTTGACCATCTCGCCGCCACTCGCCAGCTGCTGCTTCAGGCGCGCATTCTCCTGACGCAGGTCGGACACGACATCCCGGAGCTCCTGGATCTGGCGGCGAAGACTCTCCTGTCCCTCGGTCAGGGACTCCACCGTCCCGTGGAGACGACGCACATCCTCGGCATCGACCTGGGCCCGCACAGGGACGAGGGCGGTTGCGAGGAGGACACAGAGCACGTAGAGCACCCGATTCATGCCCCCGATCGTAACAGGGGATCGCAAAAACGGGAGTCGAATGTGAGGCGGGTTGGGCGGAGTTGGCGGAGTTTGCCGGCACCTCCCGGCACCCACCGGATCCAGCC
>CAZZKQ010000237.1:0-5679 GCA_964654875.1 uncultured Verrucomicrobiota bacterium
GAACGGGTCGTGGCAGCCCCTCCCTGATGGCAAACCTGGCGCCGCTCCGGCATGCTTTGGCGGCACGGCTGCGTCACCACTGGCCTCCGTCGTCGTCGCCCTCCGCGGGGTCGAGCTGCTGATCACGAGCGACCCGATCCCTGTCGAATCCGACCAGTTCCCGGCCTCCGGGCTCCTCTTCCAGTTCCCGACCAACTCCATCGGATCGCTCGCCTACCGGGTGACGGGCTTCCTCCAGTACCAGGACTGGTTTCAGCTGGAGGGACTGGCCACGAATGGTGTCGCCCAGCTGGCCGAGTGGGCGGACTCGGGCCAGCCGGCACGGGTCCGCATCCCGCTGGATGCGACCTATCGGTTCGGCCTGCTGAGCGACGACGACAGCACGCTCCGGGTGCAAGGAGTGATCGTGGCCTCCGAAGCCTCCTCGATGTTGCCAGAGATCGTTTCGATAGGTGTTGTCGAAGGTGCCTTCCGCGTGCTTCTGAAAGGCACGGCCGGAGGCGTTGTGACGGTCCAGCAATCGACCGACATGGTGGTCTGGGACACTGCCGGGGAGGTGGCCGTCCCGTCGTCGGGGACGGCGTCCTGGTCGACCCCGGCGACAGGCGACCGGTTGCTCTTCCGGTTCCTGTAGACGGAGGAGCGGATCGGGGCCCGCACCCGAGTCCCGGAGGGCTCAGCGTCCCCGTTCCGCGATCTGGCGGGTGATCTCGAAGGCGACGTCGAGGGCCGCCTTGGCCTGGGCGCCACTGACCTTCGGGGTCTGGCGTTCGCGGACGCATTCGAGGAAGTGGGTCAGCTCCAGCCGGAGGGGCTCCTCCTTCGCGATAGGCACCGGCTCACGGACGATGCGTTTCCCAGCAAACTCACTGACGATCGCCGACTCCTTGGCGGACAGCAGCTTCTTGAGCAACGAGCTGGGCTGTTCTCCGTCCTTGGCGAGGCGGTAGATGAAGCCTTCCTGGAGCCGGTAATCGAGCGAGATGTAGTTGGGCGACGCGCCACCGCTGAAGACCCGGATCTTCCGCATCTTCTCGGGGCTGATCCGGCTCGCCGTCAGGTTGGCGACACAGCCGTTCTCGAACCGCAGCCGCGCATTGGCGATGTCCTCGCTCCGGCTCAGCACCGGGATGCCGACGGCGTCGACGCTCACGACGGGCGACTTCACGAAGGCGAGGATGACATCGAGATCGTGGATCATGAGGTCCAGGACCACACCGATGTCGGTGCTGCGGGCCGGATAGGGGGACAGCCGGTGGCATTCCACGAACCGGGGTTCCTGGGCCACGGACTCGAGGTAGGCGAAGACGGGATTGAAGCGCTCGACGTGCCCCACCTGCAGAACCACAGCCCGGGCCTGGGCGAGGCGGACCAGCTCGGCGGCCTCGTCGGCGTTGGCGGTCATTGGCTTCTCCACCAGCACATGGCGCCCCTGCTCGATGAGTCGCCTGGCCAGGGCGAAATGGGTGGAGGTCGGGGTCACGACACTCAGGGCGTCCACGGCCTCGGCAGCCGCCTCGACGCTCGCAAAGGCCGTCACGCCGAGACGCTCGGCATGCATCCGGGCCGATTCGGTGTGGACGTCGTAGACCCCGACGAATCGACACACTCCGGAACGGGCGAGGTCGGCGTAGAGACGGGCATGTTCCTTGCCCAGCGAGCCCACGCCCAGGACCGCCACACGCGGCAGATCAGACATGTCGGGGAGACTGTACCGTCAGAAGCGGGCTGAACAGCCCACACCTGACGCGGCGGTTCGGAATCCGAGCCCCATCCCCGGACCCGTCGGCTTCAGCGCACTTCCGCCAGCACGACCCGGAAACCCGTGTCATTGAAGGAAACACCCGGATCGGAGGAACCCCTTGATGACGAACGCAGAATGAAATCCTCGAAAAACCAGGAAGCGCCACGAACCACACGCTCGGTGCCTCTGAGAGGACCCGCTGGATCTGTGACGGTTTCGGCCGAGTAATCGCCGAACCAGTCTGCACACCACTCGTCGACATTGCCCAACATGTCGTGGAGTCCCCACGCGTTGGGTTGCATCTGTCTCACAGGGTGGGTCTGGCCACCCGAATTCCCACTCCACCATGCGATCGCGTCGAGCTTCCCATAGCGGGGCGTGGTCGTCCCGGCCCGGCAGGCATACTCCCGTTCCGCCTCCGTGGGCAGGCGGTACTCCTGGCGACGTGGGATGCGTCCGGCCTTGACCTCCCGTTCCGTGAGTTTTTGACAGTAGGCCACCGCATCAAACCAGGTGACATTCTCGACGGGTCGATCCGGGCCCTTGAATTCCGAGGGGACACGTCGCATGACGTCCTGATATTCGGCCTGGGTGACCTCGTGGTCACACATCCAGAAGCCCTGTGTCAGGATCACCGTGTGGGTCGGCCTCTCCTCGACGGAGGCATCCCCATCGTCGGAGGGAGCCCCCATCGTGAAGGTCCCCGCGGGGATCCATTTGAGATCGCCGAAGTCACTGCCTTTCCGGGGCCACTGATACGAAAGCCGACCCGTCTTCCTCGGAAGATTCCCAGGGGAGGGGTTTCCCGAGGCATGCTTCCCGGAGGGAGGGCCTTGCTGGAGATAAAGCCCCCCCTTCGCAAGGGATTGGACGTCGCAGAGGCTCAGAAGGAGACAGCCCAGAATCAGTCCACACGGGATTCCAGCGAACACGGAGCGACACAGGAACGAAGCGCGGGAGGTCATCCCGGAGGTCTGCCAAAGCACACAATTCCTGTCCATCGGGAAGTCTCTTCCCATCCGGAAATTGCAGAGAGCCCTGGTGACGGCGCGAGGCGTTCCGGGGAGGAATGCGATCGAGGGGCGAAACCCGGGGATATTCCGGGTCGAGGAGGGATGGTGCGCGATGCAGGGTTCGAACCTGCGACCCCTACCGTGTCAAGGTAGTGCTCTACCACTGAGCTAACCGCGCCCGAGAAAGAGGGCCGAAATCTAGGAATCGAGACCTCTTAATCAAGGCATTTCTGCCCGATCATTCGATCCCGAGGATCCGACGTCCCTCCGCCGTGATCATGCTCTGGTGCCAGAGCGGCTCCCAGACGATCTCCACCGAGGCATCCTCGACGCCCGGCAGCATGAGGATCTTCTGCTGGGCATCACCGGCGATCGTCGCTCCCATGCCGCAGCCAGGGGCCGTCAGGGTCATCTTCACGAAGACCTTTTTGTTCCCTGTGGGCAGGTCCTCGATGCCCATGTCGTAGACCAAACCAAGGTCCACGATGTTGACCGGGATTTCGGGGTCATAGCAGCTCCGGAGCGTCTCCCAGACCATCGACTCGCTCACGGCGTCGCCTTCGACCGCCGGGATGGCCGGCTTGGTCTCGGCCTTCAACCCCAAGGCATCCGCATCGGCCGGAGCGATCCGGAACAGTCCGCCGAGGGCGTGGACGGTGTACGAGCCACCGAGGGTCTGGGTGATGTCGACCTCGGTTCCCGCGGGCAGGGTGACGGTGTTGCCGGCAGGGATCTGGACGGCATTGCAATCGCGGCTGAGGGAGACGGACTGGGCGGAGGACATGGCGGGCGGACTATAGGCCAAGGGGCTTTATCGCAAAGCGGGATCGTGATCCGGTCTCGTATTGCGGTCGGATCTCAACCCCCGACCTCGGTGCGGGCCTCGGCGGCGAGCGCCGTCGACAGGTAGCGTTCTCCGGTGGAGCAGGCGATGGTCACGATCGTCTTGCCTTTGTTCTCCGGTCGCTTGGCGACCTGCAGCGCAGCCCAGACGTTGGCGCCGGTGGAGATCCCGACGAGGATGCCCTCCTCCTTGGCCAGACGGCGGGCCATCTCGAAGGCGTCGTCGTTCGAGACCTGGACGGTCTCGGTGATCTGCGGCTCCCCATTGGGTCCCTTGAGGTGGAGGTTCTTCGGGACGAACCCGGCTCCGGTGCCCTGGATCTTGTGCGGGCCCGGCTTCACGGGCTCGCCCTGGAGGGTCTGGGTGATGACCGGCGAATCCTTGGGTTCGACCGCGATGGCCCGGAACGAGGGCTTGCGGGCCTGGATGACCTCACAGCAGCCGGTGATTGTCCCGCCCGTGCCGACCGCGGAGACGAGGAGGTCGACCTGGCCGTCGGTGTCGGCCCAGATCTCCTCGGCGGTGGTGCGCTGGTGGACGGCGGGGTTGGCGGGGTTCTCGAACTGCTGGGGGATCCAGGAGTTGGGGGTCTCCCGCGCCAGCTGTTCGGCCCGGGCGATGGCCCCGCGCATGCCCTCGGCGCCGGGGGTGAGGACCAGCTTCGCGCCAAGCATCGCCAGGAGCACGCGGCGCTCGACCGACATGGTCTCGGGCATCGTGAGGATGAGCTTGTAGCCCTTCGCAGCCGCGACGAAGGCGAGCGCGATGCCGGTGTTGCCGGAGGTGGGCTCGATGATGACGGTGTCGCGCTTGAGCACGCCGCGCCGTTCGGCGTCCTCGATCATCGCCATGCCGATGCGGTCCTTCACGCTGCCGAGCGGGTTGAAGAACTCGCACTTGAGCAGGATGGAGGTCGAGGGATCGACCCCGGCCGAGGCGGGAATGCGGTTGAGGCGGACCAGCGGGGTGTGACCGATGGTCTCGACGATGTTGTTGAAGATGCGGCCCATGGCAGGAATTGAGTTTCACGGAGCCTAGGAGAGCCGGCCATGCCCGCCAACCAGGAAGGCGGCAGGAATGCCACCGCGGACAGTGTGTTGGAGGAAGGTTCTTGGAGATCCCTCCCCCCTGCCTTCCAATCGTGGCGGTGCCGAACACCGAAACAGCCTCCAGGACCTTCCGACTCGACTGCGCCCGGATGGTCTTCGCGGGGTTCCTGGAGTCGGCCGCCACGACCTTCCTCCTGCTGATCGCCGTCCGCTACCTCCAGGCCGGGGCCTGGGCACAGGCCGCCGTCGCCGCGGGCGGCAACCTCGGGCTCCTGCTGTCTCCGGTCGCTGTCTCTTGGGTGGAACGCTCCCGACTACCCGCCACCCTGGGAGCCTCCCGGGTGCTGGCCGTCGGCGGAGCCGCCTGCTTCCTGCCCGTGCTCCTCCCCACCCTCTGGCTGTTCGTCCCGGCAAGCGTCCTCGCCATGGCCACCAGCTCCGCCGTGGTGCCGTTGATGACACATGTCTACCACGACAACTACCCGGCGGACCGTCGGGGCAAGCTCTTCGCACGCAGCTTCATGCTGCGCATCCTCGGCTCGATGGCGTTCGCATGGCTGGGGGGACGGTTCCTCGACCTCCACCCGGGAGCCTTCCGATGGCTGCTCGTGGTCTTCGGGGTGTCGTTTCTCGCGGCTTCGGCACTGGTCCGCAGGATCCCATCCCAGCCCCTGCGGGACTCCGGCGGGGATCATCCCCTGCATGCGCTGCATTTCGTGAGGGAGGACCGGGTGTTCCGACAGACGCTCATCGTCTGGATGTTCATGGGCTTCGCGAACCTGATGATGCTGCCCCTGCGGGTGGAGTACCTTGGGAATCCCCGGTACGGCATGGCGGCCTCGGCGTCCGAGATCGCCTGGCTGACCGGCGTCATCCCCAACCTCGCGCGTCTGGTGATGAACCCGGTCTGGGGCTGGCTCTTCGACCGCGTCAACTTCTTCGCCCTGCGGGCCTCGCTGAACATGGGATTCGCCCTCGGCATCCTCACCTTCTTCGAAAGCCAACATAATCTCAATGGTAGGATTGGAT
>CAZZKQ010000238.1:0-5667 GCA_964654875.1 uncultured Verrucomicrobiota bacterium
TTGGCGAAAATGGGTTTGGCAGGCATCCAAAGTGCCGAAGAAAAATCTCCAGGCATCTGCTAAATTTTCAATTCAAACCGAAAATGGACAGCGCACCAAAACCCTTTCTTTCAATATGCATCCCCACTCGCAATGGCGCGGAGTGGCTGTCAAAAGCAATTGAGCAGATCACGAGCGACCCATATTTCAGAGAATCCAAGCTCGTGGAATTGGTTGTCTCCGACAACTGCTCCACCGACAACACTGAGCAAGTCGTGGAGTCATACAAGAGCAGATTCCCAGATCTCATTCAATACTCAAGAACACCCTTTGATATTGAAGATAAAAATTTCGAAAGGGTACTCCGAATGGGACGGGGCGAGCATCTAAAACTCTTGAATGACTCATTTGCCGTACGGCCGGGATTCCTCAAGCCCTTCGTTGGAGTATTGCAAAAAATTGCCCAAAGCCGACCTGTGGTTTTCATTGTGAACGAGCCGACCGGCGAGAACGAAAACCCCATTCGCAAGGGCGAAGGGATTGATGAATTCATCAAGATTGTAAGCTATAAGTGTACTTGGATCGGTGGATTTGGAATATGGAAGAGCGACCTTGATGCAATGTTGGATTTCTCTCGTTGCTCAGCTCTGCGCCTTGTGCAAGTGGACGTCCTGCTTAGATTGCTATCACAAAGAAAAGACTTCATTGTACTGAGGGCTTTTGTGCTCAATTGCCTCGCGTATCGAAGGAAGGGAGGATACTGTCTCGCAGAGGTTTTCGCACGCAATTACCTGTCGTTGCTGAAGCCATACGTGGATTCAAACGATCTTTCCCGAGCCGTGTTTGCGTCCGAAAAGAAAAATGTTCTTTTGGAGCATATTCTCCCGCTGGTCGTGGATCCAAGTCACGACTACTCATTTGAGACGTTGGAGCAGAATCTTGAGGACTACAGTGGCGAGGAGTATTTCAGGCCAGCGCTCGAGGCTGCTCGTGCCGCTTGGAAAGTGAAAGTCGAGTCGCGGGAGCAAACTGAACCGGTTTCCCACGCAATGGCGACTCGAGATTTGGCAGCTGAATTTCAAAAACAGTGGCGCCAAGTCAATCTACACAATGAAACAATCGCCGGAACGATGTTTGACTTGAATAAGGTGTCAGTGGGGCGCCGGACCTATGGCACCATCAATATTTGGTCTTGGGGTCATGCTGATGAACAATTGACCATTGGCCATTTTTGTTCGATTGGAGCCGGCGTGGAGTTTGTGTTGGGAGGGAATCACGCAATGGATGGCTTTTCCACGTTCCCGTTCAAGGTGAAGTATTTTGGCCATTCAAGCGAGGCATTGAGTCGCGGCCCCATTGTTGTAGGCGATGACGTTTGGATTGGTAACAAGGCAATGATCCATTCCGGCGTGTCGATTGGGCAAGGGGCTGTCATTGGTGCAGGGGCCATCGTTACCAGGGATGTTCCCGCCTATTCGGTGGTGGTCGGAAATCCTGGGCGGGTGGTTCGTCGACGATTTGATGATGCTGTGATCGAAGAGCTATTGAGGCTTGATTTTGGAATTTTGACGGACGACGCAATCATTGCTGCTGAATCGATTCTATATCGACCTCTCGATCTCGAGGCCGCGAGGCATGTGGTGCAATTGCTGATGTCGCTCTCCAAGGCTGGAGCAGACCACAACACCGCTAAGGCTGAGTCCGAAGATGAGGCTTGAAATGCAACCAGAACATCGGACAGGGCCTGCCCTCCGAACACAGGAGCCACCGTTTGCTGTCCGGAACCTCCGAAAGACCCGGCAGCTGAGACAGATCACGCGCACCGGTCTGGAGTTGAGCGACCTCGTGGGTGCCTACGGACGCCTCGACCAGGCGGGGAAGCCGATGGGCATAGTTGGGCACCCAGGGATGTAGCTCGACGATGACGTCACACGAAGCGAGCTGCCGGAACGCCTCGGAATCGAGGACCTCAACCTCATGTCCCTCGATGTCGATCAACACGACGGCATTCCGTAGATCCACCTCCGGGATGATGGATTGGAACCCTCGGTCCGCACGTCCATGGACGCGTATCCGATCCCCTACCCGGTTGGCCGCGGCGGATTCATGGATCAGAGCCCGCCCCTTCTCGTCGACTTCGAAGCAGATGGATGTGCGGCACAGTCCGGCGACCAGCATTGCGACGCCATAATACCCGTCCGCCGCCCCGAGATTGATGAACGGTCGCGTCGTGGAGCCCAGGGACGCCAAGAGATCGAGGATTTCCTTCTCATAGAGTCCGAGGATCATGGCGCCCTTGTCCGAACCGCCCCAATGCGAATCCGAGGAGGATAGTTTCATCCCGCGGAATGGCCCGTATTGGATCACGCTGTCGGCACCGATCCGGACCCTTTCCGAAATCTGACGTCGGGCCATCTCAACGGCCAGATCGAGGTGCTCAGGATGCTGGGTTAGAATGTGCGTGAGAATCCTCTGGAGGCTCTGTCGGTATGGATCGTCGTGCATCGGTGGCCTGGGTTTTCGGGGCTCTGACATCACCACGGGGTCATCAACATCCCTCCGGACGGGATGCCTGCTGTTTCAGACCTCTGGCGGGCCTGGTGATTGCCGTCTCTGCATCCAATCGCTTGGGCAGCAGCAGATGGCGGGCCACGGGAGAGGTTCCCTACGGCGTCCGACCGAGGGTCGGAGTCCGCGTGGAATCCCTTTCACCATTCAGGGTCCGAGTCCGGCGCGGAGTCGCTGGCCGGAGGCACCTGGGCACCCCTGCGGTCATCCCGGAATCCCCTTCCCTGTCATCATCCGAATCCAATCTCTGGCCCGCTCCAGGACACGCTGTTGATGTCCCAGAACCCCGGACAGCCCCCCTTCTGCACTGGTCATCTTGAGCTTCCAGCGGACAAAGGCAGCCACTGGGCCAACCATCGAGTCTCCCGGCACCGAATCGAGGGCGCGCTGTATCTGGTCCTGGAGCTGCGACGTCGACGTCCGGAGGATCGTGGACTCCGGATCGGAGACCGCGAGCTGGTGCAGGCGTCGGGCGCGTGATGCCGCCGATTCCAATGCCGAACCAAGGGATGTGAGGCTGGAATCTTCGCCGGGCACCAAAAGCCTGTCGGTCGCAGCGGCATGGGAGACCTTCTCCTGCGTGCCTCGGGCCAGATTCCGGGCGAAGAATGTCCGCAGGCGGCTAGCGTCTTCGTTCCTGGTGGATGGGCGGGACGGAAGAAGGGGGGCGTATCGAATTCCCCCAAGGGAATCGGAAGGGTCCGTGATGCGTTCACCGTGCCACGCCTCCACCTGGGGCGCGGATTCAAAATGGATCCTTAGTGCATCGGCGGGAATCCGACCCAATCTCCACTGCAGGGTGTCCAGCACGAGTGCGGGAGTAATGACCTCAAGCAGGTGGCCAGGCTGGCTGAGGGGTGCCTGGAGCACCACATGTCCCTCCCCCCATGGACCCGTCTCATGGACGAAGGCGCTCACGCCGGTCGTGGACGCCGGTCCCGACAGGGTGACCACCGGGGTGCCCACCGCGGCCGCCATGTGGATTGCGCCCGTGTCATTGCTCACCAGGGCCGCCAGCCCCGACAGGAGCTGAGCCATCTCAGGAATCCTGGTGCGACCGGCAAGGTTCGGAATTTGTCCCCCTATTCCGTCGGCGATCTCCTCACAGATCGGACGATCCATCGGTGCCCCCACCAACAGAGGACAGTACCCGAGTCGGAGGCATCCCTGGATGATGGCAACGAATCCCTCAACCGGATAACGGCGCTGGGACTCGGACGCCCCGGGATTGATGCCAATGAACCCTCTGCCGGGGTTCCCAAGCCCATGGACCCAGTGAGTGTCACAGGCCAGATAGGGTCGGAGTCCAGCACCCGGCGTTCTGGAGGAGCAGCTGTAACCCCGGAACAGATCTACGAGATTCACCCGGTTCCATTCCCTGAAATCCAGCAGTGCCGCCTGATAGGTTGGCCAGTCCCCCTCGAACAGCAGTTCATTCGACCGGGTCAACACTCCCCCGGCCTTGGTCTGTGCCTTGAGCTCCCGTGCAACCCAGTATCCAAGCCACTGGGTGGAGACATCCAGGATCTCGTCGTAATCCCCAAGTCCAGATTCCTGAAGCCACCGCCGCGAGAGTTTCGAGCCGACCAGCGAGGGATCTTCCCCGGTCAACTCATGGTTCATCCTAAGCACCTCCTGCTCGCCGACGGTCAGAACCCGGTCCACGCCCGACAGACCACGCACCACTTCCTCGTTGCCCGAGAGAACCAAGAGGTCCACTTGGATCTCTGGATTCTCCGTCACGAGGTCGCCAACAAGTGGGGTTGTCTGGATCAGATCCCCGGTCCGGTTGAGCTGGATCACCAGAATTCGTCTCATGTGAACTCCATCCGACCCTGCCGGCGCTGAGAAGTTGCTTGCGACAGCTCGATCACGGATTGCAGTTTTGCAGCCTGTCGAATGACAACCAAGCACCATCCGTGAACCCGGGACGCTCCCCATACATCGATGCCGCAATGCAACCGGGTGCCGGTCCTGCGGCCCCTGTGATCTGGCTCGCCTACGTATCCTGCCCCTACACGACAGCGGTCTATTTCGAGCGGGCTCTCCGGCGTGACTACCGTGTCGTCACCTGCGGCCCAAGAATCACACCCCAGATGATCGATGCGTGGGACCTCCGGACGATGAACCTTCCGGTGCGCGATCACGATCTGCCGCTCGACTGGACTCCCGAAATGACGAGGGTGCTCCAGGATAGCGTGGGGACCCAGCCGCCTCCGGACCTATACCTCTGGATCGAGTCCGTACCGGGATACCATCCGACGAACCTATCGGGACTGCGATGCCCGAAGGCCTGCTATCTGATCGACAGCCACGTCAATCTTCCGGCGCATCTGGAATGGGCTAGGGAGTTTGACCAGGTGTTCATCGCCCAGCGGGAATACCTAGGGGCGTTCAGGGCTGCCGGGATCCGGAACGTCCATTGGCTGCCCCTCGGATGTGATCCGGATATCCACGGCAGGCATGATGTTCCCAAGCGGATCGATGTAGGCTTCGTAGGATCGATAGGACCAGGCAGTAGACGTGAGCATCTGCTCCAATCCTTGGCAGCGGAACGCCTCCTCATTGAGCCTCGTCGGATCTTCTGGAGAGACCTGTCGGCCCACCTCTCAAAATCCCGCATCGGCTTCAACAACGCCCTCCGAAACGACCTCAACATGCGGGTCTTCGAGACTCTATGCTCGGGGACCTTCCTTCTGACCGATGCCGCTCGAGGAAGTGGGCAGGACGAGCTGTTCCGGGCGGGTGAGGATCTCGGGATATACGATGATCCGGACCTCCCCGACCAGGCCCGTCACTGGTTGATCCATGAGGAGGAACGCGAGGCGATCGCCCAGCGGGGGACCCGTATGGTGCTGGCCGCCCACACCTACCGGCACCGATGCGATGACCTGCTTTCGGTGTGCCTCCATGGCAAGGCATCGACATTCTCGGCCGGCGAACTTCGGGAACGCTCCCTGGTCGGATCCTCCGGCTGGAGCAGCGGACCTGATGCCGCCTCACCAATCTCCGCTGGTCGCTCCTTCATCATCCCGGTTCTTGATGCGGACCTTGACAAGGCGGATGGATTCCATGCGCTTCTCAGGGATCTGAGCACGGTCGACGGCGAGGTGATCGCCG
>CAZZKQ010000239.1:0-1814 GCA_964654875.1 uncultured Verrucomicrobiota bacterium
GAAGGCATCCACAGGTGGGTGATGCAGTGCCCTGCATCACTGGGTGCGGGAGCACCCGTCCTGGGTAGCAACTGGTCCCTCAGGTCCCCATCTGAACCCCCGAGGATCGAGCGGACCTGGAAGTGGAGCCGGGATCCTCGGACGCGATGGGCTGGCCCCGTCTCCCTTCACGGGTGCACCCCGCGCGGCGGATCAAGATGGGGCCGTGACGGAGCACAGCCCTACCGTTGGCCTCCTCCATGTCCCCGTGGAGTCGAACCCGTCCCGCGGTCCTTTCCATGGCGTTCACCACTGCACCGGGGTCTGGCGTTCCCGCCTGTCCCAGCCCATCCTGAACCCATGTTCCCGTCCCGCCGATCCCTGGGTGTCGTGGTGGCCGTCGTGACCCTGGCGTCACAGCTGGTTGCCGGACCGGATGACGACTTCGTCGCGGCCTATCAGCTGATCCAGCAGACCGATGCCGAGCGCGAGCGGGGAGAATCGAGTCGGGCCCGGGAGGGGTATCTGAAGGCCCAGGAGATGCTCCGGGCCCTCAAGCGGTCCTATCCCCAGTGGAACGACCGGGTGGTGGCCTACCGCCTCCGCTACGTGGCGGAGAAACTCGAGGCACTGCCGGCCGCCGATGCCGCCGCGACCCCGGGCGGGGCCGCACCAGCGTCCACCGCGCCCGCCACGCCCGCGGCCCCAGCCAACGAGGTCATCGCCCAGTTCAACGCCCTGAACGAGGAGATCGGGACCCTCCGTGGCGAAAAACAACGCCTGGAGGCACGCCTCCGTGAGGCTCTCACCGCCCAGCCCGCACCGGTCGATCCCCAGGAGCTCAAGCGGGCGGTCGAGCGGATCACCCAGCTCCAGTCCACGAACCAGGCCCTCATCACCCGCCTGGAGACCCAGGAACGGGAACGGAGCGGACTGGTCGACAAGGTCCTGCTCGTCGAGGCCCAGCAGGCGCTCGCCGCTGCGAAGAAGGAGTCGGCCGCGCAGCGGGACAAGACGGCGGACCTGGAACGGCTGCGCAACCAGGCCGATGCCGAGCTCAAGCGGCTGCGGGAAGGGGAGGTCAAGGCGCTCAAGACCGAGAACACCGCGCTCAAGGGCCAGGTCGATGCCCTGAAGTCCGACACCGAACGCGGCCAGCAGATCGCCGCCCTCGCCAAGCGCCTCGAGGTTCTCCAGGCGAAGTACGACGAGGCGTCCAAGGCCAACCAGACCCTGCAGGTGGATCATGACCGGCTCGAGCGCCAGCTGCAGGACCTGAAGGCCCGGCAGTCCGAGGAGGGGATTCTCAAGGTGAAGCAGCTCGAGACGGCTCTCGTCCTCGCCAAGGCAGAGGCGGAGCGGCATTCCACCACGGCGGCGAAGCTGGAGTCGCAGCTCTCGGCCGAGGTGGTGAAGCGGACCCAGACCGAGGGGGAGAACCAGGAGCTGACCCGGCGCGTGGCGGCCCTGACCGAGCAGGTCTCAGGGATCCAACGGCTGCAGACGCAACTCGAGGCCGAGCGCGAGGAGCGCGGGGAGTTGGAGCGCCAGCTGAAGGCCGCGGAGGCCAAGCTCACGGCCGCCCAGGCCGCGGTTGCGCCCCCAGTACCCGCCTCACCCAAGGCTGCCGCCGCCGCGCCGGCCGTTCCCGATCCAGCCCTGCTGGCCCAGGTCCAGGAGCTCACCATCGAGACCTCGCGGCTCCGCGACGCCCTCAAGGAATCCCGGGCCCGACAGGTGGAACTCGCCTCGCTGGTCTCCGATGCCAAGGCGGCGGTCGGCAAACTCGAGGCCGAGAAGCGGGCGATGCTCAAGACCCTCGACGGACTCAAATC
>CAZZKQ010000239.1:1914-5666 GCA_964654875.1 uncultured Verrucomicrobiota bacterium
CGTCAGTGCGGGTCCTGGCCGAGCGCCATCTCCTGCTCGTGCTTCGCGCGGGCTCCGGCGATGTCGTACTGGTCGTTGTCCGGATGATCCGGGTTCAACGGGGAGATGTCGCGGAGCTTCTGGATGATCGGCGGCAGGTGGTGGATCAGGTAGTCGACCTCCTCCTCCGTGTTGTAGATGCCAAGGCTGAAGCGGATCGAGCCACGGGCGCGCATCGGGGAGATCCCCATGGCCGAGAGCACATGGGACGGGTCGAGGGACCCCGTGGTGCAGGCCGAGCCCGAGCTGGCGCAGATGCCAATCTGGTCGAGCAGCAACAGGACCGCCTCGGCCTCCACGAAGTCGAACGCGATGTTCGTGGTGTTGGGGAGCCGAGGTTCCTTGGCGCCGTTGCGGATGGTGTTCGGGATCTGACGCAGGATGTGGTTCTCGAGCCGGTCGCGGAGTCCGCGGACCCGGGTGTTCTCATCCTCGAGGGTCGACATCGCCAGCTCCGCCGCACGGCCGAAGGCGATGATGTTGGGCACGCCCTCGGTGCCGCCGCGACGGCCCCGCTCCTGGTGTCCGCCAATCACGTAGGGCTGATAGCGGGTGCGACGCTTCACGTAGAGCATCCCGATGCCTTTCGGGGCATGCAGCTTGTGGGCGCTGAGGGAGAGGAAGTCGACCCCGAGCTGCTTGACGTCGATCGGGAGCTTGCCGGGGACCTGGACGGCGTCGGTGTGGCAGAGCACCCCGCGGCTCCGGCAGATCGCAGCGACCTCCTCGATGGGGAAGATGACGCCCGTCTCGTTGTTGGCGTACATCACCGACACGATCGCCGTGTCGGGTCGGATGGCCTGCTCGAGACGGTGCAGATCCAGGGAACCATCCCCCTCGACCGGCAGGAACGTGACGTCATAGCCCTGCTTCTTGAGGTGTTCGCCGAAGTTGATGTTGGCGCTGTGTTCCACCGCCGTGGTGATCACGTGCTTCTTTCCGGTGGTCAGCAGGGCGCTGTGGATCGCCGAGTTGTTGGACTCGGTGCCGCAGCTGGTGAAGGTGACCTCCTTCGGGTCGGCATGGATCAGGGCCGCCACCTTCTCGCGGGCATTCTCGACGTGCTGATGGACCTGGGCCCCGAAGCCGTAGGCGCTGGAGGGATTGCCCCAGAACTCGCGCAGGAAGGGGATCATCGCGTCCGCGACCTCCGGGGCGATGCGGGTGGTGGCGTTGTTGTCGAAGTAGTAGACCTTGGGCGGCTGACTCATTTTTGGGGGTCCGGATCGAACCGGACGAAACTGGTCCGGAAAGCTATCGTCGAGGCCCGGTCGCGCAAGCCGAGAGGCGGAATTGCAGGGCGACCCGGTTGTCGGCGGGATCCGGTGGGAGGTCTTGATGTTCCAAGGGATTGAACCCCGGCGGGGTATTCCGGAGGATCCCCGGGTGATTTCTCCGTCCGGAGCCCCCGAGCACCGTGAACGTCTCGGGGCCCTGGCGGCCGGGACCTGCTACGTCCTCTGGGGACTTGTCCCGCTCTACTGGAAGCCCTTGGCGTCGGTGAACGCCGTCGAGCTGATCGCGCACCGACACGTCTGGTCCCTGGCCATCCTGCTCATGCTGCTGCTGGGTCTTGAGGGCGGCTTGGTGGAGGTGGGACAGGCCTTCCGGTCCTGGCGCTCGATGGGACGCAGCCTCCTGGGTGCGGTTCTGCTGACGACCAACTGGCTCGCCTACGTCTGGGGCGTGAACTCAGGCCACGTGATCGACACCAGCCTGGGCTACTTCCTGGTGCCGCTGTGCAGCGTCCTTGCGGGGCGGTTCCTGCTCCACGAGCACCTGCGTCGGACCCAGTGGATTGCGGTGGCGATCGCTGCTTCGGGTGTCCTGCTGTTGATCGTCCGGGTTGGGACGCTTCCGTGGGTGGCCCTGGTCCTCGCCGGCAGCTGGAGCGCCTACAGCGTGATGCGGAAGCGGGCCACCACAGGAGCCATCCCGGGTCTGGCGGTCGAGACGCTGCTGTTGTCCCCACTGGCCGTCGGGTTTCTGCTGTGGCGACACCAGGACGGCACCGGGGCGCTGGGGCGGGTCGATCTCCGGATGCATCTGTGGATCCTGAGCGCCGGAGTGGTGACCGCGGTGCCCCTGATGCTGTTCGCCTACGCGGCGCGTCGTATCCGGCTCTCCACCCTGGGCATCCTCCAGTACCTGGCCCCGACGGGTCAGCTGATCCTCGGGATCTGGGTCTATGGCGAGCCGTTCTCCAGCACACGCATGGTGAGCTTCGCCCTCATCTGGGCGGCGTTGATCCTCTACACCGCGGACAATCTCCTGCAGGCCCGGGCGGCGAAGTAGCGGCGGGGCAGGAACCCCTCCCAACCCGCATGGCCCCCCCAGGGTCAGTGCCGTCGGAGTCGAAGGGTGTGGTCGATGCGCCGCGTCTGACCGTAGTCCAGCGGCGGCAGGTCGGTGACGGTTGGGGACTCGGTGTCCTCCAGGAGAGTCCGGGCGAGGTCCTGAAGCCGCGTCCACCGGTCCCACTCCAGTTTCGGGGCGTGCGCCAACTGACGCAGCAGGCTCCGCCATTCGATGATGATCCGGTCGACGTCTCCCGTGCCCAGGACCGCCGTGGCGAAGCGCGCCTTGGAGGCCGGGTTGCGATGGACGGAGCGGACCACCGACTCGGCACCGCTGCCGTATTTCGGCGGGATGCCGCCCTCGAGATATCCTGGGATGTTCTGGTTGCCGTAGGCCGCGCGGCAGGCGACCGCGAGGCGCCCACCCCAGCGGTCCTCCGCCTCGGCGAATCGGAATCCCGCGTCCAGGTTCGCCAGGTCGTAGACGAGGTCGTCGATGGGGTAGCTCGTGTCCTCGAGCGCCGCCGCCACCGCGAGGCCGTCCCCGCCGTGGAAGGAACTCACGATCCGGCCCCGGTTCGTGGGCCGTCCCGAGGGATCCACCAGGGCGAGTCGACGCCACAGCAGCGCCGTGCCGGTGCCAGCCGGGAGCTGTCGACACGTCGCCACCAGCGCGCAGCGCGCGCAGTCCTCCGGGAAGACCTCGCGCTCCTTCGGCTTCCACAGCGGAACGCCGTGCGCATCCACGGGCACCTTGGCCGTCTGCTCCGCCAGGCTGATCAAGGCCAGGATCTGCCAGGGTTCCTCGATGAAGCGGATCACCGGGAACCGCTGCTTCTGGAAGGAGCGTTCCACCAGCGGGGCGACCAGGGTGCGCCAGGTCTCCAGCCGCGTCTGGCGCCCGTTCCACCCGCTCTGCTTCTGGATCCACTTCGTGAGGGTGATCCCGTCGTCGCCGAAGCGGTCGGCCACCTTCACGGCGCGTCCATAGGTGCCATCGGCAAGGGACAACAGCTCGCCGAAACCCACCTTGGCGAGGGCGGTGGGCTCGCTGAGGACGGGTCGCAGCACCGGCGGTGTCGCCGCGGTGCCACCGGTCTTGGCGGCCGCGTCGGAGGCGATGTGCCGGATCTCCGCGAGACGGCGTTCCTCCCAGCGCGGGTAGTCCTGCCACTCGCCGTGGGAGTTGACCATCTGACGCTGGCGGCGGCGGACATGACGGGCGCGTTCGGCATCGGTCTTGAGTCCGCACGGCACGTCCGGGTGCTTCAGCGAGGATTCGACCCCGAGGATGATCGGCTTGGTGGTGAAGAGCCGTTCCTGGACCCGGACCGCCTCGGTGAAGGGGTCGCGTCCCTGCTCGGCCGCCGAATGCATCACGCCCAGAAGGGCTCCCCAGTCGACCAGCCCGCTGCG
>CAZZKQ010000240.1:0-5654 GCA_964654875.1 uncultured Verrucomicrobiota bacterium
TGGGCGGGATGCGGAGATCCGGCTCTACTTTGTGATCCCGGTCCGGGCGATCTGGGTGTTGTGGGCCAGTCTCGCCATCTCTGCCTTCTTCACGCTGGTCCCCACCCCCCGCGAGTACGGTGTGGCCCACGCAGCCCACCTGGGTGGGCTGCTGGCCGGCATGGTGTGGTACCGCATGGGTTGGCATCACGAATTCCAGCCACTTCCCGGGAGCGTGCTCCTTCAATCGCTTCGGGAACGGTTCGCTCGACCGCAGACCCAACAGCGTGGCCCCGCCGACCGCTGGGCATCCCTGGAGATGGAGCCTCGACGACCCGCGTCCCGCCCGACGAAGACCGCTCCACCCGCGGAGCAGGACCTGTCGCGGGAGGTCGATCGGATCCTCGACAAGATGAACGCCTCGCAGCCGTTCACGGATGCCGAGCGGGAACTCCTGCACCAGGCGGGACGCCGGATCGGGCGCCGTTAGGCACAGGCCTTGGACCGGGTTTGGAACGGCTCAGGCGACGGAGGACTGGATCCATTCCAGATACCGCTGACTCCCCGACTCGATCGGCAACACGACGAATGCAGCCGTGTCGTAGGGATGCGCGGCGAGCACCGCATCCTGCAGCATCGGGATCCGGTCCACCGTGGTCTTCATCACCATCAGGATCTCCTGTGCCGACTCGAGACGTCCCTGCCACCAGTAATGGGACTCGATGCCGGGGACGAGATTGACGCAGGCCACGAGGCGGGCCTCGAGCACCTGTCGTCCGAGGCGACGGGCGGTCTCGATATCGGGCGCGGTCACCAGGACCACGCGGGAGGGCTCGGTTTGGGTCACGACCGGATGGGACCATGATCCCGAGACTCGATCAAACCTGCCCGTTGCCCGGGCCTCCGGGTCCGCCTAGTGTCGGCGCGCCATGTCCGAAATTGCCAACTACGTGATGCACGGTTCCGCCCAGGTCACCCCGTCGATGCTCGACAAGGTGCTCCGCAATCTGCCGATCTGGAAGGTCGAGTTCGCCCAGATCCAGGCACCCGCCTTCCCGCATCTTGTCGACCAGCTGGAGTTTCTGGCCGACGTCGTCGAGGATGTCGCCGAGGGAGCCTACAAGGACCTTCCCTACCACGCCCTGAGCTCGGCCGTCTTCGCGCTGACCTATGCCCATCGCAAGACCGACATCATCCCGGACTCCATCAGCACCCTCGGTCGGGCGGACGATTCGAGTGTCGTCCGTGCGGCCCTGATCCTGCACGAGAAGGCGTTCCGGAACTATGCGGAGAAGATGGATTTCGATTGGAGCCGGATCACCAGCAAGGCCTGAGGGGCCCGGGTGCATCGATCCTGGCGGGCGCGTTTGGATCGGACACGTCGCCGGCGACATGTCGACCGATCCCCACCCCGGCTCAGAGATCCTTCAGGAAGCGCTGCAGCGGCTTGAGGTCGGGGTCCTCCAGTCCCATCGAACGGATCTCCTCCTTGGGACGGAGCCGGGCGGCCATGAGGATCCAGTTCTGCGCGCCGATCTCGTCCCCGAGCTGACAGGCGTAGCAGGCGAGATTGTAGGGGATGATCGAGTCCTTTGGGAATCGGGCGATGACGGCCTTCAGACCATCGAGGGCCTCCCGGGTCCGACCCAGCTCGTGGAGGCTGTAGCTCCGGTTCACCCAGCCATTCACCCGGTCGGGGGCGATCCGGATCAGTTCACCGGCGATCTCGACCGCGTTGTCCCACCGTTTCTGGTGGGCGAGCACGCGCCACAGGATCTCCAGGACGTCGGGATGCGCCTGATGGGCCTTGGAGATCCCCTCGAGCTCGCGAACCGCCTCCCCGATCACACCCAGCTCAAGCCAACCTTCGGCCGAGGAGGCATGGTGCCGATCTGGGTAGGGAAGCTCCTTCACGCGGCGCTCCGTCTAGGGGCACAGGGCGCATTTGGCAAAAGGCTTTTGGGGTGGGCAGTCAGGATGGCCACCGTGGCCGCGCCGTCGATTGCCCTTGCCCAAACCCCGGCGGTCGGGGCACCCGAGGCCGCCTCCACTCTCCCGGTGCTCCGCTCGCGGTTGCAGACGGCCCTTTCCGGCACGGGCTCACCCTCCGCCCTCTGGGGAGCCCAGGTCACCTCCCTTGCGACCGGGGAGACCTGGTATGCCACCAACGCAGGAACCCGGTTCATCCCGGCCTCAACGGTGAAGCTGTTCACCGCGGCTCTGTTCCTGGATCGCCTTGGGCCGGGATTCACCTTCAGAACCCCGATCCGGATCCGCGGCGGACTCCCGAAGGACGGCATCCTGAAGGGACCGCTCTGGATCGAAGGAACAGGGGACCCAACCCGCTCGGCCCGGTGGAACCAAGGACGATGGGAACGGGCCTTCGCCCCTGTGGCAGAGGCGCTCGAAGCGGCAGGCATCCGCCGGATCGAAGGGGATCTGATCTGTGACGAGGGCGGTTTCCGGACAACGCCGCTGGGTCGGGGATGGGACTGGGACGATGCGGCCTACAGCTTCGCACCGTCGGTCTCTGCACTGTCCGCCGAGGACAACTGCGTCCAGCTGCGTTTTCTCCCGGGCCCGGGTGCCGGATCGCCGGTGGCGATCCGGATGGACCCGGTGTCCGCAGGATTCCGGCTCGAGAACCAGCTTGCAACCAGTCCGTCCGGGGATCCTCGGCGGCTGGAACTCCATCGACTACCGGGACACGACCGGCTGGTGCTCCGCGGGTCGATCCCCGTCGGCGGGGATCCCACGACGGAATCCACCCCGGTGCCGGACCCTGCACGTTGGTTCGGCGACCTCCTTCGCGAGGCTCTCCGGAGCCGCGGAATCCCGGTGACGGGATCGGTGGTCGTCATCGACAACGATGACCGGCGACGTGAACCCCCGTCGACGAACGGCTGGACCGAGCTCGTCTCCCTGACCTCACCCCCGGCGCTCGAGATCGTGCGGGACATGGTGAAGGCCTCCCGGAACCTTCCCGCCCAGCTGCTCTGGCTGACCGCCGGCGCTGCCGGGTCGGAGAACGCGGGTCCTACGACGGAGACGACGACCGACGAGCTCTCCGCGGCGGCGCTGGGTGTGTTCCTCAAGGACAATGGGTTCGTTCCGAACGACGTCCTGATCGAGGAGGGATCCGGCCTGTCGCGTCGGAACCTCGCCACGCCACGGTCCCTCGTCCACCTGCTGTGCCGGATGTCGGCGCACCGGTGTCGCGAAGCCTGGGATCTATCGTTTCCGGTTGGTGGGATGGATGGAACGCTTTCCCGGCGCTTCACCCGCCTTCCCACGCTCGGAAACGTCCGGGCGAAGACCGGCACGCTGAGATACACCGGGAGCCTCGCCGGATACCTGACCAATGCCGTCGGCACCCCGCTCGCCTTTGCCATCATGGCCAACGGCTTCGCATCCACCGCGGACGGGCCGACGGTCCGGGACGAGATTGACCGCTGGATCGAGATCCTTGCCCAGTCGAAGACTCGATGATCAGCCCAGGCCCTGCTGCATGAGCCACAGGGCCCGGAAATAGCGCATCACCCGGATGGGGTCCGGACTCTCGCCGATCTCCGCCATCGTGTAGCCGCGGAACCCGGAGTCGGACAGCAGACGGAACAGCCGGCTCCACGGGTATTCGTCGAGGTAGAGATCCCTCAGGTGGACCGACACGATGCGGTCCTTGACGCGGCGGAAGTTCGCATCGAGTCCCTCGCCGTCCAGATCCGTCTGGTTGGAGTTCCAGCAGACGCCCACGTTCGGATGTCGGGCGTGGTTCATGATCGTCTGCACGTGGGGCAGCAGCGACGTGCCCGCACCGTGGACCTCGAGCCGGAGGACCTGTCCGTGGTCCTTGGCGAATCCTCCGAGCTCGAGCAGCGAGGTTCCAATCTGCTCGAGGGTCTTTTCCACCGGAACCTCCCTGGGCAGGCCATTCGGTCGCACCTTGACCCCGGAGGCCCCCACGTCGTGGGCGAGCACGATGTACTCCTTCGTCGCGGCGATGTCGGCCCGGAGCTTCGCCGGGTCGGGCGTGTGGTAGTCGAAGGCACTGCCGAGGCCCATGAGTTCGACCGGGGAGTCGGCGAACCGCCTGCGGATCTCGGCACGCGCCTGGGGATTGAGGGTCGCCTCGACGCCGTGTCGGTGGGTTGTGCGGAGCTCCACCCCTTCGAAGCCGGTGGCGGAGCAGTTCTTGATAAGGGTGGGAACGTCCCAGTCCTTGGCGAGGTTGTACGTGACGAGTCCCAGCCTGAAGGGAGAGCGGCGACTCGGTCCGGCCGGCTCGGCGGCGACTGATGGAAAGTGGGCACCCGGAACCGTCGAGGCGGTGACGGCGGCGAGCGAGAGGGTCCGGAGGAAGTCACGACGCTTGGGGGGCATGAGGGGATGATTCGGAACACGGATTCCTTTGCAACGACCGAGGTCTTCGCCGGGCGCGCAGCGGCCCTTGTGGACGCTTCGGTGTCGACCCCGCCCCGTGCTCTTTGCCCTGTGATCCCCGGGCGGGCATCGTTAGCGTTTGGAGGCATGCCGCGCTCCCGAGGACTGTCGACCCTGGTGCTCTCCACCTTCTTCGTGTCCGGCATCGCTGGCCTCGTCTACCAGGTCGTCTGGACCCGCTACCTGGCCCTGTTCCTCGGGCATACCAGCTATGCCGTGATCGCAGTCCTTGCGGCCTTCATGGGCGGACTGGCCCTCGGCAACGCCTGGCTCGGCTCCATCGTGGACCGGATGCCACGGCCGCTCCAGTTCTACGCGGGACTCGAACTCGGCATCGGTGTCTTCGCACTGCTGTTCCCGATCTACTACGAGCTGGTACACCGGGGCTACGTGGCCCTTCTCGGCATGGGGACTCCCCACGGGATGCTCCGGCTCGGGATCCAGGGACTGTTCGCGGCGGCGACCATCCTGATTCCGACGATCCTCATGGGGGCCACACTGCCGGCCCTGACACGGTTCGTGACCCGGTCGCTCTCCGAACTGCGGGGTCGGGTGGCCACGCTGTACGCGATCAACAGCACCGGGGCCGTCGTCGGGGTTCTGCTGGCCGACTGGTGGTGGATCCCGGGACTGGGTCTCGAGGTGACCCTGTATCTGGGAGCCGCCCTGAGTCTGCTGGTGGGGCTCGTCGCCCTCGCGACCAGCCGGGTCCTGGAACAGGGGTCCGGTCCGGCCTCCGGCACGATCGCCATGGAGACACCGGAGGCGTTCTCGCCCCGACAGCTTCGGACGGCGGTCTGGGCGATCGGCGTCTCCGGTTTCGTCGCGATGCTCTACGAGGTCGTCTGGACCCGGCTGCTTGGATTGGCGATCGGGTCCAGCACCCACGCCTATTCCCTGATGCTGGCCACCTTCATCGGAGGCATCGCCGCGGGGGGCTGGCTGATCCAGCGCTGGAGGACCCCGGGGAAGACCCTTCTGGGCTTCGCGGTGGCCGAGCTGGCCCTGGCCGCAACGCTGGCGGCATCCCTCTGGTTCTACGAACTGATCCCATGGTGGCTGAGCCGCCTGGCGGGTCTTCTCGCCCGGACACCCGCTTCCTATCCCCTCTACGAACTGCTCCAGGGCGCGCTTTGTCTGGCCGTGATGTTCATTCCGACGGTCTGCCTGGGCACGACACTGCCGCTGGCCAGCCGGATCGCCACCGCCGACCTCGGAAGGGCCGGAGGATCCGT
>CAZZKQ010000241.1:0-5645 GCA_964654875.1 uncultured Verrucomicrobiota bacterium
TACACCGGGATCGTCTTCGAGGCGTTCGACCGGAAGGGGACCTTCCGCGCGATCGCTGGAGGCGGGCGCTATGACCAGCTGGTGAAGCAGGTCAGCGAGGGGCGCGTGGACCTCCCTGCATTGGGCTTCGGCATGGGCGATGTCGTGCTCGCCGAGCTGCTCAAGGACCGCAAGCTCGTCCCCTCGTTCCAGGGGAAGATCGAGGTGGTTGTGCTGGTGGAGGATGAATCGCTCCGCGCGGAATCGCTTGGGGTCGTGCAGGCGGTCCGGGAATCGGGCCGCTCGGTGGAGTTCAGCCTGGTTCCGTCGAAGGGCGACAAGCAGTTCAAGCGCGCCCTCGAACTGGGAGCGTTCCAGACCCTTCGTGTGGAGCGCGAGGAGGACTCGCAGCTTCGCGTTCGGATCAAGGACCTGAAGACGCGCGAGGAACGGCTCGTGGCGATCGGCGACGTGGTCGCCCAGCTCTAGGCCCCGCGCGTGTCATGACCCTGCTCCCGTACGGTCCCCGGGCCCTGTGGGTCCGATATGCCGATCGGGCGGATGAGGCGGCCTTCCAGCTGGGGCGGCGGATCGCTGCGGCTTGGGACTCGGAGTCGGGTCCGGAGGCTGCGGGCTGTGTCGCGGGACTGACGTCGTTCGTCTGGACCGGGGATGCCGTGGCCCTGTCGCGGGTCCGGGACTGGTGGGGGCATCGGTCCTGGGAGCGCATCCCCGAGGAGTCCATTGCAGGGCGCGTTGTCGACATTCCGACGGCGTATTCGGGCTCCGATCTTGATCGGGTCGCGGAGCAGTCGGGGCTTCCGGTCGGGGAGGTGATTCGATGTCATGCCGCACCGCTCTACCGGGTCCACTGCCTCGGCTTCGCACCGGGTTTCCCGTACCTCGGGGGTTTGGATCCCCGACTCGCCACGCCGCGTCTCGCCACACCCCGGGTCCGGGTGGAGGCAGGAAGCGTTGCGATCGGTGGGGAACAGACCGGCATCTACAGCGTCCCGGGTCCGGGTGGGTGGAACCTGATCGGGCGGACCGCGGTCCGGCTGTTTCGTCCGGAGTCCGCTTCGGTCGAGTCCGCGGTGCTCCTCCGCGCGGGGGATCGTCTGCGGTTCATCCCGGTGGAGTCGTGTTCCGCCTCCGAAGCGTCTGGACCTTCTGGAGATGTTGCCTCGGACGGAGTCCTTGAGGTCGTGAGTCCGGGGGTGGCGCTGACGGTGCAGGATGGGGGGCGACACGGGTTGGCGGGGTACGGCATTCCCCCGGGTGGGGCGATGGATCCTGTGGCTGCTCGTTGGGCGAACCGGTTGGTGGACAATCCCGAGGACTGGCCGGTGTTGGAACTGTGCCTGCAGGGCCAGCGATTCCGGGCGAGGCGGGACGTCTGGCTGGCGCTGACGGGAGCCAGCGGAGGGATCCCGGGTCGGTGTTCCGGCTGGTCGGCCTTCCGTGTTCGGGCGGGGGAGATGCTGGAGTTTGGGCCCGGCCCGGCAGGGGTGTGGAGCTATCTGGCGGTGCCCGGCGGATGGAACGTTGAACGGCGACTGGGCAGCGCGAGCTCCCTGGCCAAGGCGGGGCTCGGACCGCGGTGGGTTCCAGGTCTGTGCCTCGACGTGGCTCGCGGGGCACACCCTGTGATACCCGGGTTCACGGCGGGACGACGGGTGCAGGCGTCGGAGGTTCCTCTGATGCCGGGTACTCCCCGGATCCGGGTATGGCGTGGCCCCCAGTGGGATTCCTTTTCGGTGGAGGATCGGGAGCGGTTCGTCCGGGAGACCTGGACGGTGACCTCCCAGAGCGATCGGTCGGGCTATCGACTGTCGGGACCGGCATTGCGTCCGGATCCTCCCGACATCCTTTCGGAACCTGTCCTGCCCGGTTCGATCCAGGTCCCGGCATCCGGGCAGCCTGTGGTCACCATGCCAGACGGTCCGACCGTGGGGGGGTATCCGAAGATTGCGATCGTGGACCCGGCGGACCTCCGTGCAGTCGCCCAGTGTCGGCCCGGTCAGACCCTGCGTTTTGAGTGGGCGACGGCGGTGGGCTGATCCCGTGGTGGGTCCCGGGAGCACTTTGTTCGTGGGCGGTGTGGACAATTCCATGTCGGCCCCGACCATCGGGTCGACGCATGAAACGGGACTGGGTGGGAGGTCGTTTCGGTCTGTGGTGGGCCGGATCCTTGGGGTGGTCTCTGGCGCTGTGTGGCCTCATTGGGGCTGAACTGCCAGGAGTGCAGCTGCGATTGACGACGCGGGAGATCGATCCCACGACGCGCTTCGAGGTGGTCTTCGATGAGCCCATGGTGGCGGCGGAACGGATCGGTATTGCGGGAGAAGTGTCGCCTCTCCGAGTGGATCCGCCGATCGAAGGGGAATTCGTCTGGCGCTCCCGCAGGGTGGGTGTGTTCCAGCCGACCGATCCGTTGGCGTTGGACACGACCTATCGGTTCCAGCTGAGGTCTGGTTTGCGACGGGCCGACGGCAAGACGGTATCGGAGCGGTTGCGTCGGGACATCCAGACGCCGGCACTGTCGGTTGTGGTCCAACAGGAGGAATCGTGGAAGGCGTCTGGACTCCCGGCATTCCCGGCGGTCCTCGTGGCGGCGAATGCGGTCCTCAATCCCGAGGATCTGGTGGCGCGGTCCTCGTTCCGGAGTGGACCGCGTCGAGTTCGGGCAAAGCTCGAACCGGTGAAATTCGAACAGTGGGAAAAGCAGCATCCGAACCTGACACTTCCCCCGCCCACGTGGGTCGACCGTTTCCAGCAGGCCACGGCCGGTTCCGGGGCGTCGGAGGTCGACCGTGAGTCCGGTGCGGCGTTCTGGATCCGTCCCGCGGAGGCTCTCGTGTCGACGTCGTCGTGGATGCTCCACATCGAGCGGGGGGTTCGCTCGGCGGATGGCCGCGTGCGGCTGAAGGAAGAGGTCCGGGAACCGCTTGGGGTCTCTCCGCCGCTGACGTTGGAAAAGGTGGAGACGGTCAATGAGTTGGAGCGTGGACGGGAGCTCGAGCTGACCTTCTCCCGGCCGGTGGACCGAGAGTTGGCCACGAATTGGAGCCGATGGATTCGCATCGAGCCGGAGGTCGCCGATCTCAAGGTTCGTGCCCGGGGCAAGTCGGTCGTCCTTGGAGGAGGTTTTGGACTCGATCGGTCGTATGTGGCTACACTGGGACCCGGACTGGTCTCGGAGGATGGAGTGCCGCTGTCGGTGGTTCAGGGACGGACGAACGCCCTCAGGTTTGATCCGATCCAGCCCCGGGTCTGGCTTCCGGGATTCTCGGAGGTCCAGCTGTTGGCAGGACATCGGAACTTTGAGATCCGGTCGGTCAATGCGGGGTCTGTCACTCTGCGCGTGAAGGCGTTGAGTCGGGAGGCGCTGGTGCCCGGACTCAATGGATACCACCGGATGCTTGAGGCGCAGTGGTGGAACTCGTCCCGTCCGAAGGCTCCCATGGACTATGCGGCTCTCCCGGGAAGGACCGTGTTGGAGACCAACATTGTGGTGTCTGGAGCCATCGATGAGCGGGTGCGGACTCCGTTGGGTTGGGACGCGCTCGTTGGGCCCGGGCGTTCCGGGGCGTTCTTCGTCGAGGCGGACCTTCCGCGGGATGGCACTTCCAAGGGCTGGGGGCCTCAGACCCTGGTCCAGCTGACGGATCTGGGGTTCGTCATGAAGCAGGGCGGTTCGAATTGTTGGATCTGGGTGGTCTCCCAGAAGACGGCCCAGCCCCTGAAGGGGGTCGCCGTGAGCCTGCGGGATGCCGAGGATGGGGTGTTGGTGTCGGGTGTCACCGATGAGCGGGGGCTGGTGGTTGTTCCCCGGCAGGAATCCGCCCGCTGGGTGGTGCTTGAGTCTGGCGCGGATGTGCACGTGGCTCCCCTGCGCGAGGGACATGTGGGAACCTGGGGCATGGGACTGCCCTCGGGACGTTGGAACGAGACCGCGCTGACGATTTGGTCATTCACCGACCGGCAGGCCTATCGGCCCGGCGAGCCCCTTCATCTCCATGCGCAGGTCCGACAATGGAAGGATGGCGATTGGCGTTTCCCCGACAACGATGTCCTGAAGCTGAGCATTGAGGATCCCAGGGGACAGGTCGTCCTGACCACCAACCTGGTCATATCAGCGAGGGGTTCCTGCGACTGGCAGGGGGTTCTTCCGGAGGGGCCTCGCGGGACTTATGACCTGACCCTTTCCACCCCGCAGGGGCCGTCGCAGCGGTCGCTGAGGGTTGAGATCCGGGATTTCCAGCCCCCGGCGTTTGAGGTGCGGATCGACATGCCTTCGACCCTCCCTGCGGGAACCGAGGTCTCGGCCGGAATCAGTGCCCGATACCTGTTGGGGGCGCCTGTGACGAAGGGTCGGCTGCAATGGCATGCCGAGGCGGAGGATCTGGCGTTCCAGCCGGAGGGCTGGGGGAGGTTCGTGTGGCCCGATCCGAATTCAGGGGTTTACGGAACTTGGGAGACAGGAACTGGGGGACAGGTCCATGTGACGGGGACCCACAGGTTGGAGACCGGGGAACCGGTTCGAATTGAGGCGTCGCTTCCTGGCAACCCAGCGCAACCCTCACCCCAGAAAATCTCTGTGGTGGCGGAGGTGACAGATCTCAATCAGCAGACTGTCTCCCAAGTGGTCGAGGCGATACGCCATGCGTCGGACTTCTACCTGGGTTTCCAATGGGCCGGTGGCCGGGAGTCGATCCAGAAGGTCGGGGAGCCACTGGCCTTCCATGTGGTGGCGGCGGCTTCGGATGGAACCCCATGGACACCATCGGTCCCGGTTCAGGCAACCCTTCGCCGAATCGACTGGAAGACGGTGGTGGTGGAGCGCGCTGGGGGTGGCTTGGCCCACGAGCAGCGCCGTGAAGCTGTGGATCTCATGAGCCAGACGTTAACGACAACGGAGGTGTCCAAGCGGGGCGCCATCTGGGACGTGATGGAGGGACAGGTCCCATCGAAGGAAGGTGGGGATCAGGAAAAGAATCGAGGCAGGGGACCAGATCGAGATAAAGGGACAGGTCATCAGTCTGGGGCCAGCGGTGTCCCGCCCCAGGGCCAGCTTATTGGTCAGTCTAACTCGGACCTGGCGGTTTCCGGTGAGGGGACAGGTCATGGTCGACCCACTTCGGAAGTGATAGAGGGACAGGTCATCAGTGTAAGGGGGGTGGATCCTGACAAAGGGACAGGTCATCAGTCCCATTCGATCGCCCGCACGACGGGGGGCCAGGTCATCAGTCATGCGATAGAGGGACAGGTCATTGGTCGCGGGGTTGGGGTTCCAGGGTTCACGGTGGATCGGCCCGGGGCTTATGAGATTGAGCTGACGGCAGCCGATGCCGGCGGTCGCCCCGTCAAGACGGTGGTTGCCTTCACGGTCGATGGAGAGGCCCGGCTTGCTTGGAAATGGCTGAATGGGTCCCAGCTGGGACTCGTTCCGGATCGGACCACCCTCGAACCGGGGACACCGGCTGAAATCTTGGTCGAGGCTCCGTTCTCCGGCACCGCCCTCATCACGGTCGAACGCGAGAACGTCCGCAATGCCTTCGTCGCCCAGCTGACCGGCAATGCGCCTAAGGTCCGGGTTCCATTGGGTGCGAACGCCTCCCCCAACTCCATGGTCGGCGTGTTCCTGGTCCGGGGCCTGGAAGGGA
>CAZZKQ010000242.1:0-5639 GCA_964654875.1 uncultured Verrucomicrobiota bacterium
CCTGTTCGGCATGGCCTTCCTGAACCGGCTGCCGAAGCTGTACAATCCGTTGTTCAACGTGGAGCGATTCCGCCACGTCACCGACGACAAGTTCTTCGTCTACATCGAGGCGATTGACCCGAAGTACTCGGCTGAATCGACCCGGTCCCTCCTCGAGAAGACCGGTGCGACGGCCATTGAAGTTGTGGAGGACTGACCATGGGTGACCTGTTCGAAAACGTATTCCTGTTCCTCCTCTCGTTCTTCGGATCGAGGTTCAAGCTCCTGTTGGGCCTCGTGGCCCTCGCCACGATCTCCGTGGTCTCCATCGCCGGTTTCCGCGGCGACCACACCCGGAACCGTCCCCTCTACGTGTTCCCGGACATGGACTGGCAGTTCAAGCTGCGTCCGCAGACCAAGGCCGGGTTCCATGTCTGGCAGAACGACATGAGTTCGCGTCCTCAGGTCCTCGGGACGGTCGCCCAGCGCGACGGTTTCACCGACAATGCCACCTGGGCTGACAACGCCGTCAACACCGGCAAGGAAGCAGGGCAATTCGTTGCCGTTGGACCGCTTCCCACCACCCTCGATTTCGTCCGACGCGGACAGTCCCGGTACGGAGTCTACTGCCAGCCCTGCCACGGGGCCCAGGGGGATGGCAACGGCATCACCAAGAAGCTGGGGATGACCACGGTCGCCAACCTCATGGACCAGCGGATCATCCGCATGGCTGATGGGGAGATCTTCAACACGATCAGCCTGGGCAAGAACACCATGATGGGCTACGCGGCCCAGATCCCGATCGAGGACCGCTGGGCGATCGTCGCCTACCTCCGGGCCCTCCAGCTGAGCCGACTTGGGCTTGAGGCCGATGTGCCCGCCCCGGTTCTCGAGAAACTCAAGAAGTAGCGAGATGACCATGAACCTCCGAAACCTGTTCCGCTCGGCCACCGCGCTGATCGCCCTCGCCGGACTGTTGGTCTTCGCCAGCGCACCGGTCCTGGCCGCTGATGCGGGTCATGACGCCCATGCGGCTGCTCCCGCCCATGGGTCTGCTCCTGCTGCGGATGCCCATGGCCACGGCGATGCCAAGGCCTCATCCCCGACCCTGCTCCAATCGTTCGGCTACAGCTACCTCACGGCCTTTCTGTTCTGCCTGAGCTTCGCTCTTGGGGGGATGATCTTCCTCATCATCCACCACCTGTTCGATGCCGGGTGGAGTGTTCCGGTCATCCGGCTCGCCGAACACCTCGCGTGCCTCATCCGTCCGCTGACCGTCGCCCTGATCCCACTCCTTCTCCTCCAGAACACCATCTGGCCTTGGCTCAGCGTCGATCCCGCCAGCGATCATTCCCTCGACGTCAAGAAGGTCCTGCTGAACCGGTTTGTCTTCAATGGCCTGCTGATCTTCGTCTTCCTGGTCTGGAATCACATCGCCTTCAGTTTCCGCAAGTACTCCTTGGCGCAGGACAAGGATGGGGCCGCGATCTGGACCCAGAAGGCACGGTTCCTCGCCGGATGGGGCATCTTCTTCTACGGGCCCTCGCTGACCTTGGTCATCATTCTCCTGATGATGTCCCTGCAGTGGCAGTTCTTCAGCACCATCTACGGGGTCTACTATTTTGCGGGCAGCCTCTGGTTGACCCTCGCGACCCTCTACGGATTGTCCCGCTATCTGAGCACCCGCGAACTCAAGCCGGTGGTCTTTCCCCGTCAGGTCCACGACCTCGCCACCTGGTTCTTCGCGTTCACGGTGTTCTACGCCTACATTGCGTTCTCCCAGTACTTCCTGATCTGGAATGCCGCCATCCCCGAGGAGACGTTCTGGTATGTGGACCGCGAGAAAGGGTCTTGGTGGGAGGTGGGTCTGCTGTTGTTATTCGGTCACTTCTTCATCCCGTTCCTCGCCCTGCTGCGCATCGACACCAAGATGAGCCTGCTGGTGATGGGTCCCATGATCTTCTGGGCGTGGCTGATGCACTACACCGACATGACCTTCAATGTGATGCCGGTGCTGTGGAAGAACGGCCTGCACGTGACCTTCTTCGACCCCCTCTGCTGGCTGGGTCTGTCGGCAATCCTCGCGAAGTGCTTCTGGAGCGACTACCTCAAGTACCCGAAGTGGGCCCAGAGGCATCCCCGGTTGCAGGAGGCGGTTACGCATCACGAGATTCCGGCCACGCCCACGGCGGCTGACTGAAAGGACGAAAACCCATGAGCCAGAACCCTTCCGATTCCCCGAAGACGGTGCTCGCCTATGTGGTGGGTGGCATCGCCGGGATGTGCCTCATCGGCGCCTTGGTTGTCTACATGCAGCGCCTCTTCCAACCCGCACCGGTCGGATCCGCCCGGGCCGAGGAGCGGCTCAAGATCTGGACCGAGCTCAAGGCGCAGAATTCAGACGTCCTGTCGAACTACGGTGTCGTCAAGGCAGAGCAGGGGATCTACCGCCTGCCGGTGGACCAGGCCGTCACGCTCTGGGCCAACCTGAACCGCGAGGGCAACGCTGCGGGCCATGCCAAGCTGATCGAGCGGCTCGACGCCTCGTTGAAGCAGGTCTCCTACGAATAGCCACCGAAATCCCACGATGGGCGTCATCACCTTCATCCTGATTGGCAGCTCGGTCGCCTTCCCGGCCGTCGCCCTCTGGGCCCTCTGGTGGGCGGGCCGCGAGGGGCAGCTCCGTCATGCGGACAAGGCCGCGCTGCTCCCGTTCGACGAGCAGGAACCGGTGGGCCGGATGACCGATGTTGTCCTCAACCGTCCTTCCCCCCGGCCGCATCACTGAAGTCATGAGCGCCCCTGCCTCCTCCAGCGTGATGGCCGCCCTGTCGCCCCGCGACACCGGATCTTCAGGAGCCCGTGCCGGATTGGCGGAAATCGACGAGTCATGCCGCGGTTCCGTTCTCCTCTTCTTCCTCAGCGGCATGGCTTGGCTCCTTCTCGGGAGCGTTCTGGCCCTGGTCGCCAGCTACAAGCTGCACTCACCCGATTTCCTCGGTGACTTCGCCTGGCTGACCTTCGGACGCGTCCGGACCGCCCATCTCAACGCCGTCATCTATGGCTTCTCGGCCGAGATCTCCGTGGGCGTCATCCTCTGGTTGATGTGTCGGCTCTGCCGGGTTCCCTTGATGGCCCAGTCGGTCATCAACGTGGCCGCACTTCTCTGGAATGTCGGTCTCACCATCGGGATCGTGGGTATCCTCGCGGGTGACACCACCGGGGTCGAGTACCTTGAGCTTCCGAAGTACTGCACACCGATCCTGTTCCTGGCGTTCGCCTTGATCGCGGTGTGGACGATTGTGATCTTCCGATTCCGTCGGGAGAGGCATCTGTACGTCTCCCAGTGGTACATTCTCGCCGCAGTCCTTTGGTTCCCGTGGTTGTACTCCACCGCGCAGCTGCTCCTGATCATGGATCCGGCCCGGGGAGCGGTGCAGGCGGCGGTCAACTGGTGGTTCGCACACAACGTGCTGGGTCTCTGGTTCACCCCGGTTGGACTGGCCTCGATCTACTACTTCCTGCCCAAGGTCATCGGACGACCCATCCACAGCTACTACCTGAGCGTCCTCGGATTCTGGACACTCGCTTTGTTCTACAACTGGAACGGGTTCCATCACCTCGTGGGTGGACCATTCCCGGCCTGGATGATCACGATCTCGATCGTGGCCTCGGTGATGATGGTGATCCCCGTGGTGGCGACCGCGATCAACCACCACTTCACGATGGTGGGCCACTTCGGGAAGCTGAAGCACAGCCCCACGCTCCGGTTCATTGTCTTCGGGGCCATCGCCTACACCGCCTCGAGTCTCCAGGGTGTCCTCAGCTCCGTGCGTTGGTTCAGCGAGACGGCCCACTTCACGCACCACACCGTGGCCCACGCCCACTGGGGCATGTATGCCTTCTTCACGATGACGATGTTCGGGGCGATGTACTACATCCTCCCCCGCATCACCCGTCGGGAATGGCCGAGCGACGGGCTCATCTCCCTCCATTTCTGGACCACGGTCATCGGCATCCTGCTCTACGTCGTCCCGCTGAGCTGGGGTGGCTGGCTCCAGGGCAAGGCGATGCTGGATCCGAAGATTCCGTTTCTGGAGGTCGTCAAGGTGACCCTCCCGTATCTCAAGATCCGGACCGTTTCGGGTCTCCTGCTCACGTTGGGTCACGTCGCGTTCTTCGCGAACATCACCTGGATGCTCGTCCGCACCTTTGGTCCGTATCGGGAGCCCGAACCGATGATCCTTGCCGGGGTCCGTTCCGAGGCCACGCCGATCGGCAAATGACGCCATGAACTACGGACCGCTCCTTTTCCTCGGCATCCTGTTCACCCTCGCCGCATCGTGGCTGGGCCTGGTGGTCATGCCCGTGAAGCAGCTCGGCTCGCTGCAGCCGGATCTCAACACGAACACCAGCGTGGTGTTCCCGAAACCCCTTCCGGGTGAGGCGGCCCAGGGTCGTGAGCATTACCGCTCGCTGGGTTGCAACTACTGCCACACCCAGCAGGTCCGTCGTGAGGGCTTTGGGTCCGATATCGAACGCGGCTGGGGAAAGCGGGGCTCGGTCGCCCGGGACTACATCTACGACCGCCCGGTTTTCCTGGGGTCCTCCCGGACCGGCCCCGACCTCACCAACATCGGGGAGCGTCAACCCAGCTACGAATGGCATTACAGTCACCTGTACAATCCGCAGACCACGTCCAAGGGCAGCGTGATGCCGCCCTATGCGTTCCTGTTTGAGCTCCGGCCCATTGGACCGGATGGGCCGTCAACGAACGCCGTGAAGCTGGGCGGAGAGTTCGCTCCCCCGTCTGGATACGAAGTTCTGCCCAAGCCCGAGGCCAGGCAGTTGGTGGAGTATCTCCGCAGCCTCAGGAGTTCGGTTGAACTCCCTGAGGCACCCCTGCCGAAGTCCGAATGAGCACCGGCCCGATGCCCATGCCTGACCCCACCCCATCCCATCAGCCGCGAAACCCCGGTGTGAATCCGGATCTGGGCGAGCAGCATGATGTGACCGAGCTTCACGCTGCGTTGCTGAGGGAGAAACCCGAGCCGAAGGAGGGATTTGAGCCCTTGAACCTCTGGTTGGTGGCGTTGACCGGTGGGCTGCTCTTCTGGGGAGGCTACTATCTGGCCAATTTCAGCGGCCGCTTCGAGGCCACCGAATACAGCGAGTTTCCCCGGGGCAAGGCGACGGTCGCTGCACCCGCTGAGACGCCTGAGCAGAAGACTCTCCGGGTTGGCGGACAGCTTTACGTCAACTGCGCTGCCTGCCACCTGGCCGACGGAACGGGCAATCCCGCCCTGAACATCCCCCCGCTCGCGGGCTCCGACTGGGTTCAGGCGGAGGGTGCCAATCGCATCATCCGGATCGTCCTGCATGGGTTGAACGGCCCCGTGAAGGTCAATGGGCAGGTCTGGCAGGGCAACGCGATGAATCCGTGGCGCAAGACCGCCGAGAATCCGTCCGGCTTGAGCGACGAGGAGATCGCAGCGGTGCTCAGCTACGTCCGGAATTCCTGGGGCAACAAGGCCAGTTTCGTCACGGTGGAAGAGGTCAAGGCGGTATCGGAAGCCACCAAGGACCGCTCCGACGCCTGGACCGAAGCCGAACTGCTGCAGGTCCCGCTCAAGGGTGGAGCCGCTGCGCCAGCCCCGGTG
>CAZZKQ010000243.1:0-5609 GCA_964654875.1 uncultured Verrucomicrobiota bacterium
TTCCGAGCAGGGCGTTTCCGCCGTAGCCGGAGCCGACCGAGATGATCTCGTTGCGCTCCGGGAAATGGCAGATGAGGCGACGGGCCGGGTCGAGGTCCAGCAGGCAATGGAGACCGCGGTTGAATTCGGTGCCCATGCCGAGGTGGTTCCAGGCGATCTGTCCCATCCGGGCCATGATGCGCATGTTGAGCACGACATAGATGGAGTCCGTCAGCTCGATACCGACCTTGGCGAGCGGGGATCCGTGGGGACCCATGAGGTAGGGCACGACATACATCGTGCGGCCCTTCATGGAGTCCTTGGCCATCCCGAGGAGGCGGGACCGCATGGCCTTCGGCTCGGCCCAGTTGTTGGTGGGACCGGCCTCGACCTCGGTCTCCGAGCAGATGTAGGTGCACTGCTCCACCCTGGCGACATCGCTCGGATGCGAGCGGTGATAATAGCAGCCGGGGAGCTTCTCTGGGTTGAGCCGGATCAGGACCCCCTGTCGGACCGCCTCCGCGTAGAGCGCCTCCTTTTCGGCCTCGGATCCATCGCACCAGAAGATCCGGTCCGGCTGGGTGAGGTCGGCCATGTCCATCACCCAGGCCCTGGCCTCGGGGTGCGGGGCAGGGACATGGCCGTGGCGTTGGAATGGAGTCTCGGTGTCGTTCATGGGGATTGCCGGATCGGTGTATGGTGTTGACCTGGGACGACATCCGGGGAACCGGGCTCGGTCGCATACCCACCCTCCACGGCGCGGAGGGAAATCGGTCGCATCACTTCTTGCCTTCCGACCACTCCTCGTAGGTCAGGATGGGATTCGGCTTGAGCCCGGCCTTCTCCCGTTCGAGGTTCAACTTCTCCATGTCCGTGCGGTATTTGCCATAGGCCTCCTTCTGTTTGGCGCTTCCGTATTTTGCGGCACCGATGCCGGCACCCACGCCGGCGCCCACGAGGGCCACCGAGCATCCCTGAAGGACAGGGATTGCGGAGAGGAGGAGTGCGCTGAGGAGGAGGTTGGGGAGTCGGGGATTCGTTTTCATCGTGGGGCGAGAATGTTCCCCCGGTGTTCCGCGGCAATTCCGAAGTCCTGGATCAGAAGCGGAACGTCTCATAGGTGGTGTCGAACCAGAGCCCGTTGAACTCGAACTGCAGCCGCCTGTCCTCGGGGTCCGCCCGGTGGAGGTGGAACCCATTCCGCTCCCGGATCAGGCCGATCAGTTCGGAAACCACCTCGGGGTCGAGTGCAAGGAGATCGTAGCGATCCGTGCGAAGCTCCTCACGGGCCATGGAGCGCATCAGGGTCTGCGCTTCCGCGGCGGAGGCCTTGACGACCCAGATCTCGGCCTCCGGGCACTTGGCAGCGAGCTTGTGCAGCTTCGCCACGCTGCAGTCACCGCATTCCACCCAGAGGGCCGGGCGCATGTCATAGCCGAGCTGGCAGAGATCGGGGACGAACGGGATGGAGTCGTTCTGGACGCTCGTCTCCACCATCAGCCGCTCGCGGTGGAACAGGACCCAGGCCACGAACTTGAGCACGATGTGACGGGCCGTCTCGTTGAGTCCCAGGCCGAACAGGATCTTGTGGGGCAGTGGACGTCGCCCGTCATCGCTCGTGCATTGGAATGTGAACTTGGCCGCCACCGGGGTCCCAGCATGCGGAGCCGTCCCGGTCCTCAGCAAGAGCGGGAACCTATGCGGAAACGCGACGTTGCGGGGGCCGCCCTTCTGGGGGGCGAGGCCACCCAGCGGTGGGTGATGCAGAGCCCTGCATCACTGGGCGCAGAGGGCCCACCGCGACGCGTGGATCCACCTGGGACCGATACCTGGGGGAGCTGGGAGGCGGGACACCGTTGCTGGTCCGTCCGCCCCAGTTCCTTCCCGTTCCACGTCGCCGCATCTCCGCAGGAGTCCCTCTCGACCTCCCCCTGGCTCAGCGCGCCGTGCCCTGCAGTTGCCGATACAGGGTCGCCAGTTCCAGGAGCAGGGTCTCCAGGTCCCGATCGTAGTCCGCAGGGGCCAGCGAGGCCTTCCGGTTCCGGAGCTCGGCCATCCCGGATTCGATCGCCGCCCTCCGTGCCCGGAATTCCGGTGTCAGGGAAGCCTCGAACGGGCTCGGTACCAGCGTGATCCGGTGGGCCTTCGGCCCGTCGATCGCCCGTCCATCCTTCGGCTTCTGGATCGGTTGGAGGCCCCGGTACCAGGTCGGTGGCGTGCCCTGGCGGTCCCCCGTGTCGTCGAGCAGCGCATGCTCGGTCTGGAGCCGTCCCTCGCCCCGGTAGCTGTCGGACACCGACCGCGCCGCGAACAGAAACGCCTCGAGCACCGAGACCTGCTGGTCGACGTCGAGGTCCGCTTCCGGCGTCCCGAGCGCCTCCACGAAGGCGGACCCGAATCGGGTGGCGTTCTGCTCCGTGCCGCTTCGGGTCCCCGTGATCACGACCCGGTTGGTGCCCGACAGCGCCGTGAGGAAGGGGCCGCTGGCCGACGCGGCCTGGATCACCACCCGGGGCCGCCGGATCGTCCTGAGCCACCCGGCGGTCTCGGTGCCGCTGACGTCGGGTCCCCGCAGGTTGAACCAGGCCTCCTTGCCGTCGAACGTGCCGTGGCCGATCCACACCAGCCACAGCGGGGAGTCGCCATCGGCCGATTCCCGGACCGTCTGCTCGAGCCGTGTGCGATCCTCGGGTTCACCGGCAGGGATCGTCTCGGTGGCCGCCCCGATGGTGAGGACCTTCGCCCCGGCCTTTCCGGCTAGAACCTGCCAACGGGTGGCCTGGCTGACGAAGTTCGTGGCGTAGAGCGGCTCGCCCGGAGCCCCCACCACAAGAACCAGTGTCGGCGGATCCGATGGTGCGGCGTGGGATCGCGGGGAGACTGGGAGGGCGATGCCCGACAGGACCAGGAACCACAGGATCGCGATGGAGGAGGAACGCTTCATGGCAGGCCATGGGATCGTCGGAGTCCCCATTCCCCGAGGAGACAGGCCAGTGCCAGGGCGAACCACCACGGGGTGTGCCACGCGGGACGGGTGTAGGTTTCCATCACCGGTGCGGCCCGATCGGGCAGGCGACGCGCCCAGTCCTCGAGTTGTCGGGGCTCCAGAACCTCGCCGCCGGTGGCCTGGGCGAGGCGTTCAAGCAGGTCCCGGTTCGGTGTGACCGACTGGAACTCCTCGGCGGCGAGGTCGGTGCTCCAACCTGCCTGTGCCACGCCCTCCCGGGCGCCGGCGGAGTTGGTCGCGAAGGCCGTTGCCCGGAAGCCTCCGCTCCACCGTGGGATGAATCCCAGCCGGTAGAGTCCGGGCTCATTCCCGGCCGACTCCGCCGTGAGACGCAGGATGTTTGTGGTCGCACCCTGCGTTGTGTCGCCCAGCACGGGCTCGATCTCGATCTGCACCTCGGCGGTGTCCACCGGTTGGAACCGCGCGTCCCGGACCCGCACCAGCAGGTCGACCGCGCCCGGACCCCGGTCGGCAGCCGGCTCGACCGTCAGGTCGACCCGATGGGGGACATCGCTGACGAGCCAGCGGACGAGCTGGCGCCAGGTCTTGTCGAGATCCTGACGTTCCTCGGCCCCCTTCATGCCCCAGCGCCAGAGGTCTCCGATCATCAGCGCGGCGGCGCGGCCACGACCAAACCGTTGGGCCACGAGGGCGGGTTGGGGTGACGGGGTTGCTCCGGAGAGATTGGTCGAGGCCACCGTGGCCAGGACGCTGGCGCCCGGCTTCACGTCCCGGACAGGATTGATCACCGAGAAGGGAGGCATGCGGCCGATCCGGTCCCGCTCGGCTCCCTCGGTATCCCGGAGTCGGGACCACGCCTGGATCCAGCCTTCGCGGGACAGGTCGAACTGGACCGCGGTGCCGGTCCGGGGTTCGGGGGAACGGTCGAGGTAGACCGGCAGCAGTTCGCCGATCGGGGTGCGGGCGTACCCGCCCTGCTGGAACGATTCGGCGCCTCCCAGCATCAGGAATCCGCCCCCGCGTTCGGAGACGAACTTCTGGAGGAGCAGCGACTGCTCGGCGTCGAAGAACGTGGCCTCGATGTCGTCGAGGATCACCGCGTCGTACCCATACAACGCCTCGGCGGTCCGGGGGAACCCGGCCCGGAGCTCGAGCTCGTCACGCGTGTTGAGCCGCACCAGCACGGGCTGGTCGTAGCGTTCCACCTCCTCGCGGGACTGTTCACCGAACCCGCGGAACAGCGGGTTGCTCGACTCCCCGGCACGCCCGAGGAACTCGAACTTGGGTTCCCGCTTGGCGACACGGATCAATCCGACCAGCTGCATCTGCGGGTCCTCCTGGACGGCCCGGTTCAGGAACTTGAACTCCCAGTTGGGGCGACCGGCGACGTACAGGATCCGATGGCTGTCGCGTCCACGGTCCGCCGCGAGGATCCGATGGTTGTTGGCCCGCGTGGCCTCCTTGCCGGCGTTGTCCCCGGTCGGGGTCGCCTCGATCCGGTAGAACGACACCCCGGCCCGTGTCGGACGGGCCTTCAGCGGAACGGTCTGGGTCTCCCCGGAAACCCCCGGTGCGACGGAGGTGGTCTCGACCACCGTGCCCGATTCATCGGTGAGGCGAACCGCGATGTCCCGGGACCCCATGCCGGGGGCGACGACGTCGGCCTGGATCCGGACCGGCGCATCCTCGAAGGCCGATTGGCTGACCGACACCTGCCGGAGGGCGATGTCGGGTGGCGTGGAGTTCCCGAGGACCACGGGATAGACCGGTGGCAGTCCGGCGAGGTCGGGAAGGCCGTTGGGCAGGTCGGTCGCGTTGCCGTCGGTCAGCAGCAGGATGCCGGCGACGGGGCGATCCTTGTAACGCTCGCGCAGCGATGCCAGGGCGGATCCAAGTCCGCTGGCGGGACCGGCAAGGTCGAGACCGGAGAAATCCCGGACCTCCTGCAGACGGCGATCGAACTGGTGTCGGCGCAGCTCGAAGGTGTCGGCCAGACGGGCCTGCCAGGTCCCACCCTCCGCCGAGAGCAGGTCCTGGAGCTGTTCCCCGCGGGACTTCGTGGCGGCGACGTCGTGGATGCGGAGGCCCTGGCTGTTGTCGGCGACGATCGCCACGAGGTTGGCCCCGGGTTTGGCGCGCTGGCCCGACCAGAGGGGTTCGAGCAGGCAGAAGGCGAGGGAGGCGAGGGCGATGCCCTTGAGGGTGATGCAGGCCGTGGCGACGCCTCGGGACGGGGCCCGGCGGTAGGCCCAGACGAGGAGGAGAACCCCGACGGCGAGGGTCAGGATCCACCACACGGTCGAGGGCGACCGGGACAGCAGGAGGGCGTCGGCGATCATTCCTTGCCCAGATTCTCGTAGTAGCGCCGGACAGATTCGGCGTAGCGGCTCGGCACCGGGTCCCGGTCGATCGGCACAAGCGAATCCCCCGGGTTCCTGCGGCGCAGCTCCTCCTGGATCTGCTGGCGGACCTCGACCAGCGGGGCGAGGACCTTGAGGCGCACCTGGGCCCAGTCGGGCTTCTGGCGTTCCCGGCGTGAGCCGAGGCGGACGAGCCGGGCGCTTTCCCGGGCGGAGGCGACCCGGCTCCGGAGCTGCGGATCGTCGAGATTCTCCTCCACGTCCCGGAGGCGATCCGACCATTCGCCGAAGGACTCTCCGGT
>CAZZKQ010000244.1:0-5607 GCA_964654875.1 uncultured Verrucomicrobiota bacterium
CGCCTCCCTTTTCGGGTGTCGGGTTCCCGCGGAATTCCCCACGGATCGAGTACCCTCCTGGAATGTCCAACCGTCCAGTGCCCTGCCTGCGGCTCGGGGATCGGAGTCCGACCGACGGTCCGTATCAGTGGGTCGTGATCCGGTAGAGGTGCCCGCCGGATTTGGGTTCTCCGATGTCAATCCGCAGGGGAACCTCCAGACTCGGGTCCCCGCCTCCGATCGCAACGAGGCTCTCCGTGATCCGTGTCCAGGTTCCGGGAGTTTCCGGGGACGCCTCCTCGACGAAGTAGCCACGGCCTGGAATCGCATCCAGGTGGAACGACAGGATGCCGGCTCCCGACAGGGAATCGTGGACGGAAAGGGGAGACACGACGGACACCTGCACCACCGGGGCGGTTGCTGTGCCTCCCGGTCCGGCGACGCTGACGACGTAGGTTCCGGAATCCGACAGGGAGGCCGCGGCAATGGACAGGCTGGGACCGGCATTGCCCTTCAGAGGGACCCCGTCCTTGGTCCACGACCACAACAGGGGTCCATCGCCAGTTGCGGAGGCGGACAGGTGCACCGGTTCCCCGGCGTGCAGGACCGTGCCGGTCGGTATCGTGGTGAATCGCGGTGCCACGCTGCCTGGGATCACGGTGAGCGTCGCCGTGGAGCTCAGGAGCGATCCACCGGAATTGGCGATCCGCACGCGGTAGGCTCCGGAATCCGACTCCCTGGCGGATGACAGGACCAGCGAAGCGCCCGTGGCGCCCGGGACCTCAAGATCACCCTTGAGCCACTGGTAGGTCAGGGACCCTCCGGTTGCCGTCACCGACAACGTGGCCGGCTGTCCGGCTGTCACCGTGAGGTCCACGGGTTGGCCTGTGATCGCTGGGGCCTCATCGACCACGGTGAGGGTCAGGACCACCGTGGCGTTGTGCCCCGTCTTGTTGGAATTCTCATATCCCGTGAGTCTGACGTTGCTGAAGACTCCGGTCTGTGTCGGGCGGCCGGTGATACGCCAGATCGTGCCGGACTTGGACGGTTGGTTCAGTCCGGGAGGCAGGTTTGCTGCGACGTAGAGCGCCGGGGTCGAGACCTTCGTTCCCTCGGTGTAGGTCATCGAGACCCGGAACGCGGTGTCGACCCCGTTGGTGGTGCGCACGGATCCCCCAGCGGGGCTGGTCAGGGTGATCGATGCTCCGGAGACAGCGTGGAAGACCCCTGAGACTGCCGTGCCACCCACGACCCAGCGGAGGATGGCGATGGCGACCTGGGAGCCGTTCTGTGCCGCGGTCATTCCAACGCTCTGACACCATGGCGCGATCTGCAGCACTGCTGAAAGGAACAGGGCGAGAGGCGAGTTTGTTCGCATGTGTGAATGCAACCAACCTACTGATTGGGAATGATGATTCCAGTGAAAATGCCATGGCCTCGATCGCCGGGTAGGTAGGACGGAAGAGAAGTCCGACGGATGACGGTTTCAGCTCCGTTGACAGGAGCCTTGTTCAACCGCCTGTCCTGGAGCCGCGTCGAGGTCGGAGAGGGGGACTTTCCAAGCGACTCAGGGGTCGACACCAGCCGCGGGGCGGCGCCCCCTCGTGCTCCCGGTCCGGCCAGCGGACCGTCATCCCTGCGACAGGTGTTGGATCCGAAGACCTGCGGTGTCTCAACGGGCCCTGACCCGGAAGAGTCCGCTTTCGGAATCCGGTCTGGGGACCTGAAACCGAAGCGGGACTGCGATGGACGATTCAGGGCTGGCGGTGACCGAACCCTCCGCGACTGGAACCCATGCCGGCGGAGACTCAGGGGAGGCCATTTCGAGGCTGTAGACTCGGTTGGTGATGGCGACGAGATCGAAAAGCAGCATTGCACCCCAGGCAACGGGTGGGTCGAGACGGAGGCCCGACGTCACGGTCAGGCGGACCCCGGGAGCGGACGCTGAACCTCCTGATCCTGTCACTGTGACGACATAGGTTCCGCCATCGGATGCCGACGCCACGGGTATCGAGAGGGAGGGCTGAGTCTGGTCAGCCAGGGGGATTCCATCCTTCGACCACGACCAGACGAGCGGTCCCTCCCCAGTGGCGCTGGCATCAAGGACGAGGGCTTCACCTGCGTGGACGGTCCTGGGCCTCGGCATCGTTGTGAACTCCGGAGGAGGGTTGCCCGCGATCACCGTGAGCAGGGCGGGGGAGCTCAGGATGGATCCGCCGCTGTTGGCGATCCGGACCCTGTAGATGCCGCCATCCGGGACCTGGGCAGAGGGGAAGGTGACGGAGGCGTTTGTTGCCTTGGGGATTTCCAGATCTCCCTTGAGCCATTGGAAGGTCAACGAACCTCCGGTGGCCGTGACAGCAAGGGTGGCCGCCTGTCCTGCTGTCACTGTCAGGTCGGAAGGCTGTGTCGTGATGGCGGGGGCCTCGTCGACGACCGTGATGGTGAGGGGTACGGTCGCCTTGTTTCCGGACTTGTTGGCGTTCTGGTAGCCGGTGAGCATCACGTTGGCGAAGGTGCCCGACGCCGCTGGCCTGCCCGTTATGCGCCAAATGGATCCCGACTTGGTGGGTTGGTTGAACCCCGGCGGCAGATTGGCAGCCTCGTAGAGAACCGGGCTCAGGACCGTTGAGCCGGAGGTGTAGGTGAGCGACACCCGGAACGCGACATCCACGCCATTCGTTGCCCGGACGCGGCTGTCCGCGGGGCTGGTCACGGCGATCGAGCTGCCGGAGACGCCGTGCATGGAGCCGGCCACCGCTGCGGCACCTCCGATCCACCGCAGCAGGACCACGATGGGGGATCCGGCCGCAAGGATCTCCGCCGCGGCGGCAGTGCGAACCAGCGGCAGGGCTTGGAGGACGATGGATAGGAGGACCGATGGAATCCGGGCGGCTTTCATGGGTGGTTCCGTGCGACGGGAGGAACGTACCCGGAGTTCTGGAAACGCCAAATCAGAGCCCTTGCCCGTCGGACTCCGGGGCCCCCGAGCCGCCCCGCCCGCGTGGATCACGGAGCCTTCGACTTGGTGTAGGCCCGTACGTTGGTGATCTGGGACTGCTTGGCGAAATCGAGGACCTTGACGACCAGACGCCAGGCGGCGTCCCCATCGCCCCGGATCACCAGGCGCATCTGCGGATCGTTCGTCTTGGCCGACCGAAGCTCGCTGAGGAGTCGATCGGCCGTGACCGCGCGGTTGCCGATGAAATAGTTGGGCTCCTTGGCGGCGACGGTGACGACCAGTGGGGGCTTGTCGTTGCTCGCCCCCGTCTTGGGCGCATCACTCGTCTCGGGGAGCTCCAGCTTCACCGCCGGCGCATTCTTGAACGTGGTGGTGAACAGGAGGAACACCAGCATCACGATCAGAACATCGATCAGCGAGATGATGATGATGGCCGGGGCGGCCTTGCGGCGTCGCGGATAGAACTTCATGGCCGCGGAGAGCCGGGTTTCGTCCCGTCGAGACCCTCGCCGAGGTAGTGACGTCGGATCAGGGCATCGCAGTGACCCTCGAGCTCCACCGCAAGGGTCTCCACCTTCTTGTTGAAGTAGCTCCAGGCGACCAGCGTGGGGATGGCCACGAGAAGGCCTACGAGGGTCTTGTTGAGGGCGGCCCCGATTCCCTTGGCGAGCAGGGCGTAGTCGCCGGAGATGGCCTTCCCGAAGTCGACGAACAGCGGGATGATCCCGTAGATCGTGCCGACGAGTCCGACGAGGGGCGCGATGCCGACGATGATCTCCAGGATGACGAGCCCGCGCTCCATCAGGGCAACCTCGCGTCGGGCCTTGACCTCGACGGCGCTGGCCACCTCTTCCTTGGGCCATCGAAGGTGGTCCAGTACGGTCACGACAAGGCGTGACAGTGGCGAGGGCATCGCGGTGCAGGTTCCCCGGAGACCGGCGGCATCGAGCCGTTCCATGGCATCGACAAGCACCTGGGGCATGACCCTGGATCTTCGGAGGTACCAGCCCCGTTCAAGGACCAGCGCAAGCGAGACCACGGACATCACGAGGAGGAGCCAGACGAAGGGGCCGCCATCGGCCAGGAGGGCAAACATGTCTCAGTAGTAGTTGAACGTGAAGGTGACCGGGATGACATCGCCTCCGACCATGCGTCGGATCTCCGCCGGCCAGCGGCCGAACGGGGCGGGCTGCATCACCGAGAGTTCGCACAGGAAGGAGAGCGTCTCACCCACCTCGGACTGCTTGGTCTCGATCCCGGAGATGGATCCATCGGAATGGAGGTCGAACGAGACCACCACCTTGCCGATGCGTTCCAGGGCGTAGCGGCGTTCCTCGAGGAGCCGATACCACTGCTGCTGGACCGCCAGCACCATGCGGTAGTGGTAGTCCCCGAGGGGGCTGGCTTTGACGTCGAGGGACGATTCGACCGACATGCGGGAGACTCCGCCCTCCTGCCGCATCGTCTCGCCCACGATCGAACCCCGTGTGGGCATGACCTCGGCGAGGCGCTTGGGGGTCCTGCGTTTCTGGGGACGTGCCTGCTCCTCCGGCTGCGCGGCCTTCTGGGGTGCCTGCTGGGTCTGGGGCAGGGGTTTGAGGTCCTGGGATTTCGGGGTGGCCTTGGCCAGCAGGGTTTCGCCGGGTGCCGTGCCGGGCTGGACCTCTTCCTGGGGAGGGGCTTTCTCGACGGGTTTGGGTTCCTGCTCCGCCGGCCTGGGAGTCGGCGTGGCCCGCCGTTCCGCCACCGCCTCCTGGTCGGGCGGCGATTCCGCCTCCGGTGTCGGCTGGGCCTTCTGGGAGGGCTTCGCCGTGTCGAACGTCTTCAGCGAATCCTCCCGTTTTCCGTCGAGTCGGGGTTTGTTCTGGGGACTCGTCCTCGGCTCCGGGTTCGCCGCACGGGTGTTGGCGGTTGAGAAGAACGTGGCGTCGTCGGGCGCATCGGACATCGTCGATGGATCCACCTCCACGAACTGCAACGGAACCTCCTTCCAGACCTCCGCAGGAGGGGCGTTGGTCGGGTGCGGAACCGTCTTCGAGACCAGCGGGACGACCGCGGGCTCCATCCATTTCGGAATCCAGCCGTTGGCCAGTGCCGCCTCGATCAGCACCGCCATCAGCCACACGTATCCATGCAGCAGCAGGGAGAGGAGCAGGGCGATTCCCAAGGGGGATCGGACGCTCCTCCACCAGCGATCAATGGGCCAAGTGGTTGTCACCGAGTGCCCTCGAATCTTGCCGCACGAAGGCCGAAGAGCAAAGGGCCAAGAGCGGCTGGAGATGCCGAGAGGGAGATGGAACGGGGCTCAGTCCCGGAAGTTCACGAAGTTCAGGGCCACGGGCCACTCCTCCTGTCGCACGGTGGCGATGACCGATTGCAGGTCGTCACGGCTCTTGCCCGTGACGCGGACCTCCTCGCCCTGGATGGCGGCGGTCACCTTGAGGCCCGTCTGTCGGATGAACTGCGAGATCTGCTTCGCGGTGGGCCCGTCGATGCCCTGCTTGATCTTGACCACCTGGCGGGCATGCCCGAGCGGGGAGAGCTCCGCGCTGCCGGTGTCGACGTTCTTCAGGCTGATGCCGCGCTTGGCCAGCTTGCCGACGAGGAGCTCCGTGAGCTGCTGCATCTTGAAGGCGTCTCCGGCCCGGAGCTTGAACTCGTTCTTC
>CAZZKQ010000245.1:0-5586 GCA_964654875.1 uncultured Verrucomicrobiota bacterium
GCTCGACATGCGGAAGTCCATCAAGTACCCGCCCCGCATCTTCCATGTGAACTGGTTCCGCAAGGACGGCGATGGACGGTTCCTGTGGCCCGGCTATGGCCAGAACATGCGGGTCCTGCAGTGGGTCATCGGACGCTGTCGAGGCCGGTCCGGAGCCCATGAGACGCCTCTGGGCTGGGTTCCCCGCTTCGAGGATTTCAACACCGAGGGACTGGCCGGATTCACCCGGGAGACCTTCGAGAAGCTGCAGGCCATGAATGCCGACGAGTGGAAGCGGGAGATCCTGCAGCAGGACGAACTGTTCATGAACCTGTACCAGTTCCTGCCCAAGGACCTGATCTTCCAGCGCGAACTGCTCGTGGCCCGTCTCTGAGGGGGGATGTGGCCCACCGACCCGACCCGAACCTGCCCCACCTCCCTCCGCCCCCTTCGTCCATGTTGAACGAGAGGAGCTCCTCGTTGAGTCTCCGGGTCATGCGAACGCTGCCTGGAGCGACGATCCTGCCCATCCTGATCGGTGCCTTCATCCAAGGCACGTGGGCCCAGACCTCGGATCAGAACTGGGCCGCCTTCCGGGCGGCGGCGGACCTGACACGCCAATCCTTCCATTGGGACTCCCTTGGCGGCGATCCAGCCTCACCCCAGACGGCCACCACTGCGCGCACTCCCCTCGATTCTGCCCCCGGTCTCACCATCCTGGGCTGGGACTCCACCCGACCGGATCTGTACCAGGTCCGGACCATCGACTCCGTGGACTACCAGTGCGTCCGGGTCGCCACCCTCACGAAACCCCACAACCTCTGGGACCAGCCCTCCGGAACCACGGCCACCCTCACCTATCAGGTCAATGAAACACCCCACCTGATCCAGACCTGGGTCACCGCGGGAAACGACCTGAAGTCCTACCTGCAGCAACACTACTTCGCGTCGGGCGAGATCCCCGGATCGGACTCCGTGGCGCTCCGCCTGCAGCAGGCCCTCGGCATGCCCCCGGTCGACGCCTCCAGCCATGGGATCGCCTATTTCTGGGTTCCCATCCAGCAGGTGGCACGACCGGCGTATTCCGGGGATCCGACGACACCCATGCCGGGGCTGTCCGCCTACCCGGATGGCAGCTATCGGCCGACCCCGACCGGGGCTCCCATTGGATTCAACTACGTGAAGCCGGTCGACGACACCGCGACCCTTCCCTCCCTGCAGGACTACATCGCGTGGAACCAGGCGACAACGACCTATCCGTGGACGGCGATGGGCTACACGTTCAACTGGAATGCCCTCCAGGAGGGCTCACCGCTCGTCGGCAACGATCCCCTGCGGGTGTCCAGTCCCATCGGGGTCACGGAATTCATCGTGAGCGGCGGAGCCACGGTGGTCCTGGACTCATGGGTTCCCTACTCCCAGTTCGGCTCGTGGGTCGTCCCGGAGCCCGGCACGTGGCTTCTGGCGATGACCGGCGGAATCCTGCTCCTGGCCTTCCGCCTCAGTGCATCTCCACGGCACAGGTCCCGAGACCGCCCCGGTAGTAGTTGAACTGGACGTTGGGGTGCCCCCCGAGCAGGGACATCGGGACGGCGCTGTCCTGGATCCGCTGGGAGATCATGAGCGCGGTGAGACGCTGTCCGAGCGGGTTGTCATGCGTTCCGGCATGCCAGATCGAGACCTTGTCGGCCTTCCACGTCTCGACAGGGCCGACCGTGATGGCCTGGGTCGGTACCATCGTGATGTTGCCGCCGCCGCTGGTGCGGGCGTTCTGGGCGAGGGTCAGTGGATGGAGGTCGACCACACGGGTGGCCAGCTTCCGGTACTCCGCGGGAGGCGGGGGCTCGTGCTTCCAGCGGCCGCGACGCGGCAGCGGATCGTTGAAGGCCCAATGCTTGATGTCCCCCTGCCCCCCCTGCATGACCGCGCACCGCACCCCGGCAGACCACGAATCGCGATAGGGCCGGGTATCACCCTTCGGGAAATGCAGGTTCGACTCCGGCATCCGGAGCCGACGCTCGATGCGGTTGAAGCACAGCTCCCGGTCGGCCCGCTCGAAGCTCAGCGGATGCGTGACGGGCACCTCGCGTCCCGTCGCGGCATCGAACCACTCGTCCATGCCCCAGAAATGGGCCGAGCCCAGGGAGAGGCCGAGGGAATTCACGAGCCTCGCCACCAGGGGAAGCTGCTCGGTCGGGCCGATCGGACCACAGACCCCGACCGGGTTGTCGGGCGTGCTCTCGCGCCAGGCCATGATGTATTCGAGCGCCTCGGCGAGATAGAAGTCCTCGAGGGTGTCATACAGGACGACCTTGAACCCGGGCCTCGACAACCGGGCCAGCTTCTCCGGCGTCAGCCGGGCGGCGTCGGCAATGAGCGAGGCGTCGAGCGTGGTGTAGTCCCACCAATCGGGGGCGATGGCGCTGAGAGGGCGTGTCATGGGCGCGGGGAGCGGAGTTCTAGGAGCAGAGAGCGTCGGAGAGCGGATCGGTGTCGTGGGCGCTGAAGCCGAGGTGCAGATGGCGTCTCCAGCCCTCGGCATGCTCGAAGCGGCCGGAGAGCCGCCCCACCCGGAGGGACATCTCGTCCATTGCCGCCAGGTAGCTGTCCATGCCCTGGGTCGCATCCAGCCAATCCGTCTGGCTGCGGTGACACCCCAGGGCCGACCGCTTCCTCGCATGCACCATGGTGGTGTCGACACAGAGTTCGGGAGCGACGGGTTCCCGGAGCGGTCCGACCAGTCCATGGGGCATCGCGTGATAGATCGTCACGTCGTGCTCCACATGGGGATGTCCCGGTTCGGTCCAGAAGTTCGGCATGCCCTTCGCGAAGGTCGCCGTGACGGCCAGCCGACAGGTCGTGGTGTGGTCCTCCATGTAGTCCACCGGGGAATGGGTCAGCACGATCCGCGGTCGGACCTCCCGGACCACGGCGGCCGTCCTCCGCAGATTCGGGACCGTATAGAGGATCTCCAGGTCGTCGCAGAGGGGCGGATGCCAGGTGGCGCCAAGCACCTTCGCCGCCTCGCGGGCCTCGGCTTCGCGGACCCGACGGGTCTCGGCAGCCGACAACGTCATGCTGCCGAGGTTGCCCGACGACAGGTTCAGGTAGTGCAGATCCCATCCCAACTGCCCCAGCCGCAGCAGGGTTCCGGCAAAGAAGAACTCGATGTCGTCGGGGTGGGCCGCGATGGCGAGGACCGAGGGCATGGATGCGGGGTGGGCGGTCCGGGAGGGGTCCCGGTCGAGGCACCCCCCGACCGGAACCCCGCACCGAGTCGGCTCAGCCAAGCTTCACGGGCTTGCCGGTGGCGGCGGACTTGTCGGCCGCGAACAGCACCTCATGGGTCTTGAGGGCGTCCTTGAAGCTCGTCAGCGGCATCTCGCGTCCGCCGGCAAGGGCGTCGAAGAACGCCGTGAACTGGGTCTGGTACGGGTGGTCGCTCACGTCGCCCGAGTCCAGCATCTTCATGGAGAGCTCGCTCCACTTGTGTTTGTTGGTGTGCAGCCGGTTCGAATGGAATTTCTGGTCGAGCAGGCTGCCCTCGCTGCCGACCAGGTGGGTGTGGAAGTAGTAGGGCTGGAGGCAGTCGACGATCGCGGCGCACTTGCCGATCTTGCCACTCTTGAACTTGAGGATCGTGACGCTGCTGGTGGTGTACTCGTAGGGCTTGAAGATGGGGCTCTTCGACTGGGTGTCGTAGCTGGTGACCTCCGCGACATCGCCACCCATGCAGAGCAGCAGGGCGTCGAGCGCGTGGCAGCCCGCCGTGAGCAGCGAGCTCCCACCGGCATCCTTGCGGACATTCCAGCGGAACTGGCCATACCAGGGCCCGATCCCGTGGTAGTAGTCGATCTCCCCGTAGTGCAGGTCCCCGAGGAGTCCCTCGTCGATGACGGCCTTGGTGACGAGGAACTGGCTCGACCAGCGGCACTCGAAGCAGACGCAGGATTTCACCTTCGCGTCGCGGATGGCCTTGTCCATGGCGAGGCAGTCCTTCCAGGACATGGCGAGGGGCTTCTCGACGATGATATGCTTGCCGGCACGGGCCGCGGCGATGACGTGCTTGGCGTGGTCCTGCGGATAGCTGCAGACGCTGACCGCATCGATCGACGGGTCCGCGAGCATCGCGGCGAGGTCGTTGTAGGCCTTGACCGGGTGTCCGTACCTGGCCGAGAGGGCGGCCTCGTCGAGGGGACGGGAGGAATGGATCGCGGTGACCCGGGCCTTGCCGGTGGCGTTGATGGCGGGGATGTGCGCGGTGGCGACCCAGCCATGTCCGATGACGCCGACGTTGTAGGTTTTCATGAGGTGGAACGAATCGGCTGCAAGGGTGTGCCGGGAAGGACCCGAAGGCCATCCGTTTCATCGTGGAGGCACACCTCGGCCAGCGCCCGAGCGGGCTGGTCCAGATTCCTGATTTTCCGTTTCCCGAGAGCCGGACCGGACACCAGACTTGGCCCGTGAACTGGGTGAGCGTCTCGAATGTCCTGAATCCCGCCATGGCGCTGCTGATCCGATCGCGCCTCGAGGCGGCGGGCTTCCTGGTCTCCATCCGTGGATTGGATGCCGCCCTCGCCACCGAGGGGTACTCGCTGGCCACCGGCGGAGTCCGGATCGAGGTTCCCCAGGACCAGGCCGAGGAGGCCCAGGCCTTCCTCGCGGCGGAGCCGTCCGACAGGGACACCGAGGAACCCGAATGAGCCGGCGGATCTCCTGGAGCATCCTCGAACGATCCCTCGGACCGGGCGAGCTGGACCGGTCCCCCGGGGTCCGACAGGCCCACGCGGGTGACAAATGGTACGCGTCGCATCTGCCCGATGCCGTCGCCCTGCCCCGCTCGACGGAGTCGGTCGCCCGGGTGCTCGCCTTTGCCCATCGCCATGGGATTCCGGTGACCGCCCGCGGGGCCGGTCATGGCTACGTCGGCGGATGCGTGCCCGTCCGCGGGGGCATCGCGCTTTCCCTGGCCCGGATGAACCGGATCCTGGAGATCTCCAGGAAGGACTTCGTCGCCGTGGTCCAGCCGGGGGTCGTGACAGCGGAACTGCAGGCAGCCGTGGAACGGAAGGGGTTGTACTATCCCCCGGATCCGGCGAGCCGGGATCACTGCAGCATCGGCGGCAACATCGCGACCAATGCCGGGGGCCCGCGCTGTCTCAAGTACGGGGTGACCCGTGACTATGTGCTCGGGATGGAGGTCGTGCTGGCGGATGGATGCCTGATGCGGCTCGGAAGCCGGACCCACAAGAACAAGACCGGATTCGATCTGCATCGGCTGTTCGTGGGCAGCGAGGGACTTCTGGGGGTGGTCACCGAGGCCACCCTGAAGCTGCTGCCAAGGCCACCCTATCGGGCGTGTGTCGGTGCCGGATTCGCCTCCATGAAGGAGGCCATCGGAGCCATCCAGAACCTGTTCGAGGAGGGGTTCCATCCCAGCGCCCTCGAACTGGCCGACAGCTTCACGCTGCGGGCGGCGGAGAAACGGACCGGGTCACGGCTGATCGCCGGATGCGAGGCACATCTGATCGTGGAGCTCGACGGTCATGCGACGAGTGTCCGGAAGGAGATCGCCGCACTGGAGAAGGTGCTGCGGCGATGGCGCCC
>CAZZKQ010000246.1:0-5585 GCA_964654875.1 uncultured Verrucomicrobiota bacterium
TCCTCACCCAGCAGCAGGCGGACGAGACTGCTCTTGCCAGCACCGCTGGTTCCCAAGAGACAGACGAAGGATCCCGGGGCGAGCTGGAACGACACATCCCGAAGGATCTCGACGGTGCCACGTCTCGTCGGAACGGCGAGAGTAACCTTGTCGAAGCAGACATGGAACCCGTTGGGGGCTGGTATGGGGAAGGACATCAGTTTGCTTGGGCCTGGGTTTTGGGGCGGACGGTTCCGTCGGGATCGACCACGTACTTGGATCTATGTTGAACCAAGGCGCGGTATTCCCTGGCGCGGGCCATTTCGGTCACGAAGCGAAGAATGCGAGTGCCTTCCGGGTCTGGGCTGTCTTTGCCGATCAGGACGATGCCTGGGAAGAGCATCTCATCATCCGATGACTCCCCCAGAAAGACATCGATGGGTGGCGAGTGTGGATTCCTGGGATTGTCCTCCGTATTGTCAAAGATCGCCGTGAATTCGATTCGAGTGCCCTTCGGTAGCCAGACCGGGTCGGCGAAGATGGCTCCCGACTGCCAATTGAAGTCCCATTGGGGCACCCGGGCGAGCACCGTGGCGGGTCCATCTGGAGGAAAGGCCACGACGCCGACCTGTGTTGCGATCTGATGGCAGTGCGGATAGATCCCAGCGGCTTGATAATCCTCTGGGAGGGTGAATGAACCCCGCAGTATGACGTTCTTGGCTCCCTTGGGAACCACGACAAACGGGGCGCTCATGAGGGCCCAGAACACCTTCCGCTCGGGGGACGTCGGCTTCCGGTTGAGCCAGATCCCGACCCGGCAGCGATCCGTCTCCTGCTTGCCGCTTCGGTTGTAATGCATCTGGAGCAGAATGTCGGACCCCGCCGGGATGGTCCATTCATCGCCCTCAGACACGGACACGGCACCCACTCCCGGGATGTAGGTGGGCAGTGCTTTGAACGCCAGCACCCCTCCCTCCCGATTGATCGAGGGTGTGAAACCGAGTTTGTGTGGTGCGCTGTACCCAGGCAGCTGGTCACCGGGCTCATTCGCCGGAGTCTGCCAGCTGAGCCGGGTGATCATGGTGCCGACTTCGTCTTTGGGCACGGCACCAACAAGAGCGTGGTGGACGATGCGCGAATTGCGAGGCAGGACTTGGATTGCCTGCATGTTGAGGTCCTCGTTCCGGTTCAGCTCGAAGTTGATGAACCAATAGACGTCCTTGCCCTTGGGGCCGAGGCGGGTCTCGGCCGGCTGCTCCAGAATGATGTCTGGTGGCCGCCCCATTCTAGGATCCCAATCCTTCGGAGGGCCGTTCATCTGGAGGCCCGCCGAATCGGCCGGATCCCCCTCGGGCATCCCGGACTTGAGCCATGTCTGCAGGGTCAGGACCTCGGAATCGGTCAGGTGGTTCTGATCGAGCAGCGGGACATCGGACTCCACCTGGGCCGGGGGCATACGGCGGGCGCGAATCTCCCGGATGGCCGTCTTCATCCAATCCGATGCGTCATCATAGCTGGTGAGGGTGAAGGGACCGACTCCGCCCTCGGAATGGCATTTCAGACAGTGCTTGTTCAGGATTCGGATGACCTCGCGGTGATACGTGATTCCGGTGTTTGTGGTGGGTGCCGGATCGTTCGTCGCATCCCGACGGTTCAGCGGGCACCCCACCGGACGCGTCCTGGGCACTCGGACCTCGACTCCCGCGAGGACATCCCGAACGGCTTCCTGAAGGTCCTCCCGTTCCGGAGCCGGCCTGCGGACACCCCGAACGCGGTACTGGTCGTCGACCCGCCCCACGTAGCGGATCCTGCCGGTGGCATCGACGACGAAGGCCTCGGGTGTTGTGGTGGCCTGCAGTGCCAGGGCAACCTTGCCCCCCGGATCCCGCAGGAGCGGAAACCGGGTCTTGAAATCGAGGGCAAATCCTTCGATCTCCGGCCGCGTCACCGTCTCATGGAACAGTCCGACCACGGCCCCGCCACTCTTCGAAAGGTCCTCGGCGATCTGGTTCAGCACCGGGATGGCCTGTCGCGAAAGCGGGCACTCCGGATACAGGAAGACCAGGACCGTCAACCGGCGTCCGGACAGCGTCAGGAGATTGATGGTGACGTCCCGGGGGTCCCTCACCGCCAAGGTTTTCAGCGCCAGCGGCGTCTCGGGAAGCGGGCGGGTTTCCGGGCGGACCGATCCCTCGCCATCGCCATCGGCGGCCATGACCGCCACCGGAAGCACCGAGGCAATCCACAGCAGCGCGGAGAGTATCCTGTTCATTTGTCGCATAAACTACAGGTCCACACCCTGGAAGAGGAGAGCAGACTTCATCCTGGCGGACCGCGAGGTTTTCAGCCGCGTGTGTTTTCAGCAGACGCTTCCGAGAGACGTCATTAGCGTCCAACCCACGATGAACCTCCGAATTCTCTTCGCCCTACTCCTTGTCAGCTTGTCCTGTCTCGCGGCCGAATCCGAGGACTCCCCGGTTGCGACCCGGATGAAGTCCATTGCACGCGACTTCAAGACCCTGTCGGGGCAGATCTCGGACACGGCCCAGAAGGACAGCTCGATGGAGCTGATCGCCGCCATCCGAAAGAACATCACCGCCGCCAAGACCGAGAAGTCCGCCCCGGCATCCGAACTTTCGGGGGCCAAACTCGAGGAATACCAGAAGCAGTTCATCAAGGGTCTCGGCGCGCTGGAGGATCGCTTTGGGAAGCTTTCGGACGCCGTCAAGGCAGGGGATTCGGCAAAGATCTCGGCCCTTCTGGGAGAGATCAACACCCTCAAGAAGGACTACCACAAGGTGCTTCGCTGATCGTGGAGGGCGGGTTTCAACCCAGCCCCCATGCCGCATCGAGGCCGTCGTCCTCTCGAGGCTGATCCCGGATCCCGTCCAACCGAACCCCATGAAGGTCCTGTTCGGTGTCCAATCAGAGGGAAACGGCCACATCATCCAATCCCTCTGCGTCCAGGATCACCTCCGTTCCCACGGTGCCCGAGTGGCAGCCGTGTTCGCCGCCCGGAAACCCAAGGGATGGCCTCGCTTCTTCACCGAGGAGTTCCGTGTCATTGAGCATGAGGGCATCGACATCGCGTTTGACGCCGAGGGACGCGTCCGGGTCCTGCCTTCGATCATCGGGAACGTCCTCAAGCTTCCCCGACTGATCCGCTCCCTGTGGCGGATCATTCGGATCATCCGCCGGGAGAAGCCGGATGTCGTGGTGAACTTCTACGAGCCCCTCGTGGGGGTGGCGGCCCTGTTCGTTCCGGGAACCCCGTTCATCTGCTTTGGGCACCAATACGCGATGCCTCTTGCCATGTACCCACGGCTGGCGGGGTTTCGACTCCAGAAGTTCATCCTGTGGGTCACCAACTGGGCCACGAGCCTCCGGGCGCGGAAGGTCGCGCTGAGCTACTACGAATTCACCGACGGTTCCGTGATCCCGTGTCCACCTCTCCTGAGAGGTGCCAGTCGGTCACGCTCGGACCAGCGGCAGGAGTTCATCCTCGCCTACCTGATGAATGAGGAACTGTTGGGGTCCTTGATCGCGAGTGCGATCCGGCATCCGGAGCTCAGGGTGGAATGTTTCGTACGAACGACCCGACACCATGAAACTCCCGGCAACTTGACGATCCACGGACTCGATGGGCCCCGGTTCCAGGAACGGATGAAGACCTGCAGGGCAGTGATCTGCAGCGGTGGGTTTGCGACCAGCGCGGAGGCGATGCTGCAGGGCAAGCCGCTGCTGATGGTCCCCTCGCCGAACCACTTCGAGCAGTACGCCAACAGCAATGATGCACACTTCCACGGATTGGCGGCGTGGAGTCCCGTGGCGGATCTGGCACTGTTGCCGTGTTCCCAGCGGGATGTCGGGCCGTGGTTCGGCAGATATCGGGAGATCCTCGACGAGGTCTTCCGACCCTTCCTGGAAGGGTCCAAATCCCGGACGCCCTAACCTCTGGATTGGGACCGCTCGACGAGGGTGACGGCATCACCGGGAAACCCGGCACCTCACCGAGGCAGGAGAGCCACTCTCAGCGGCGGGGCATGGGTCGCAGAAGGCCTCGGGCAAGTTTCCAGCTCAGGGCGAGTCCCCATCCGGGAGGTTCATGGACGGGCCACCCGTTCCGGAGAGCGTGGCGTCGCAACGCCGCGTTGGGCCGGACCACATGCGGGTTTCCGACGGAGGAGAGCAGGGGCAGGTCGTGGATGCTGTCGGAGTAGGCGTGGGATCGGTTGAGGTCGAGTCCGCGTTGCCGGGCAAGATGGACGACGGCCTCGGCCTTGGCGGGCCCGTGGAGAATGGGGCCGGCCATGCGTCCGGTGTAGCGGCCTTCCGTCACCTCGGCGAGACTGCCGAGGCCTCCGGTGAAGCCAAGCCGCTCCGCCATCAGGCTCGCCATTCCCTGCGGCGTCGTACTCGCCAGCCAGACCTCCTCACCCCGGTCGAGGTGCCCGCGGGCCAACGCCATGATCGAGTCATCGACGAGATCCGCCACGAGTCCCTCATAGATCCATCCGGCCGTCCGATGGATCTCGTCCGCATCACGTCCCGCGATGAACGTCGTCGCAAAATCACCCCACTGCCGGACATCGTCCACCCGTTCCTTCCGGGTCCAGTGGTATCGAAGTCCCGCCACGAGGAACCGGGGCAGGTGGCTCACCGAGAAGTACCCGTGCCGCCAGGCTCCCCACCCTAGGTAGAACAGCGACGACCCGTGCAGCAGGGTGTTGTCGATGTCGATGAACGCGGCCGTCATGGTGCCCGGCTGGGGGCTATCGAGAGGGTGAAGGGCTGGGTTCGATCGCAGAATGGGATTCGTGGCTGCCGTAGTCGACGAACACGTCCAGGAGCTGTCCCACGTAGATCGGCGGGGACGTGGGTCGATCGAAGGTGTAGAAGACCTGGAGCACCCGTGTGTCCACGCGATCCTTTGCTCCCCCGGTGAAGTTCCGCTTGAGGGCGAGGGTGGGCTGGATCCGCTTGAACTGGAGTGGAATGGGATTGCCAGCCACGCCTCTCACCTGGGCGACCGCCTGGGCGGACGAAGAAATACGCGAGGCGCTGTCCTCGTCGATGTCCACCCGGACCTGCAACCGACGGGTGTCGCCCAAGATCATGCAATGCCCCTCCAGGGTGGGTGCCGTGAATTCCCCCTCGAGGATGTTCACCTCGAGGATCTCACCATCCCGCGGCGTCCTGGTGACCACCTGTTCCAGGGCGGTCTTTGCCTCATTGAGACGGGCCTTGCCAAGGAGCAGTTCTGATTTGGCCCGGGTGAGTTGCGCCTCCGCCTCCGTCAGCTGGAATCGTGCCTGCACCAGCTCCACCTCGGAATTCACGTTCTCGGCACGCAGGACCTGGAGCCGTTCGGCGATATCCCGACGCTCGTTCACCTTCTGTTCGGCGATGCGGATGGTGGCCTCCAGGACCACGAGTTCGGTCTCCCGGGAGTTCATGAGGGCCCGCACACTGTCGGACTCGAGCTCGAACAGGGGATCACCGGTGCGGACCTGGTCCCCGACCTTCACATGGATCTTGTAGACAATGCCGTCCTTGCGGGAATTGATTGTCACGTTGCCGTTGTCGGCCTCCACGCTGCCGAGTCC
>CAZZKQ010000247.1:0-5547 GCA_964654875.1 uncultured Verrucomicrobiota bacterium
GGCGAATCCGTCATCGGAATGCACGCCGATCGTCCAGTCGCCCTCCTTCGGGATGCGCACCTTGGCCCGGCCGATTGTCACCCAGTCGGCCGCGGGCAGGTCCTGGACCTCGCCTGGGAACGGGGCCCGATCCGTGAAGAGTCCCGAGCCGCTCGGGGACGGGGTGTAGTTGAAGTTGAAGACCGGTGCCTGGGCGTCGAGGCGCTTGCCGGAGAACCCGGCCCCCTGGGCGGCCTTGGCGATGTCGGCCGCGGTCGCCACGGCATCGGCACGTCCCGCGTTCCAGACCTGTCGGACACCCCACGACCCTGCCTGACCCCGGGGTCCACCCAGACCCGTCAGCGGGAACGGCGGTGCCGGCACGGTGAAGGTCGCCTCGGAGACGATCGACGTCCCTCGGGTGTCCTTCGCCTCGACCCTGAACGGATGGACCGAACCCGGCGCAAACGCGGTCGGCGGCGTATAGACGATGGACGTCACCGCCCCTGCCTTGGTCGCCTTGGTGGCCACCGGGACGCCATCCACCGACAACGTCACCTTCGACGCATCCACCACGCTGGCCCCCACGTCCTCCATCTCGACCAGGAACCGGTCGAGTCCGACATCCCAGCGCTTCACCACGGCCTTGTCGTCCGGCGGCGCCTCCGACTGGGTCACATCGAACCGGTCGGCCGTCACCACGCCTGTGCCGGCGACCGTGATGCGGAGCGTGTGGAGCCGATTGGGGAGAAGCGGACTGCTCCAGACGAGCTTCTGTTCCGCCCGCTGGGCCGCCTTGTAGTCGACGTCGAACCGCGTGCCGCCGTCGATGACCGCATAGCCCTTGCCGTGGTGGCTCGCCACGGTGGCGTAGACATCGATCTTCACCCCGAAGAACTTGATCTCGAGGTAATTCCCAGAGTTGCCCGAGTAGTGGTCGTTGTTGAGGAAGCGCGGGTCGTTGGCGTTGCCCTGGGCGAGGGTCCAGCCCGAGGAATAGGTGATCTGGTTGGTGCCCTTCCCGATGTCCCGGTTGTCGTCGATCTGGATCACGACGCCGGGGACGACCTCCTTGACGTTCACCGTGACGACGTCGAAGCCCTGGAGGCCGGTCTGGTCGGTGGCCACGACCCTCAGCGTGTGGTCCCCCTTGGTGAGGGATTTGAGGGAGACGCTGAACGGTGCCTTGTTCGTCTCGCCGAGCTTGGTGGTGCCGTCGAAGAACTCGACCTTGGCGAGGTTGTAGTCCTTGTCGCTGACCGTCGCGAGGAGGGAGAAGTCGCTGCCGAACGGCACGGTGTCACCCGCCTTCACGTTGGCGATCTGGACCGATGGGACATTCCCGGCCACATCGCCGGTCCCAAACCGGACCTCGGCGAGGCCGATCGCATACCCGGCGCCCCAGTTGCTGGTGTTGCGGAGCCGGACGAGCCGGACGTCGGTGCCCTTGACGTCCACGACCTGTGCCTTCTCCCCGCCCTCGGTGAGCGAAGCGGTGGCGATGCCGGTGAACCGGGCCTTGGCGAGATCGGCGTCGGGCGACACAAAGATCTCGACCTCCCGCATGCCCCAGTCGGTCGCACCCGGGACGTTGTAGTTCCAGAGGTAGACCTGGGTCAGGGTGACGGTTCTCCCGAGATCGAACACCAGCTCCCCCTTGATGGAGCCGATGGAGCTCCACATCTCGGATCCGGCGGTGATGTGGACCGAATCCGGTGTGCCGATGCCGGGATCCTCGAACCCCTGGCCGTCGATCACCTTCTCGGCCAGGTCCTCGGCGAAGTTGGCGATGACGGCGGTGGGCTGGAGAAATTCCCCGGCGCGGGCGAGACTCGCGGCGAGAAGGAGCGTCAGAAGAAGGCCGAGCGGCCTCCATGGGAGTGTCAGGGTGGAGTTCATGGGTCGATCAGTCGGGGGACGTCGCGCAGGCTACGCGGATGGCGGTCCGTCTCCACACTTTTTCTGGGGGAGGGCCCACACGGGGAGCTGAGGACTCGGAGGGGTGAAAAGGAAGGTGCAGGGAAGGAGAGGCCGCAGTCCCGCAGCCGCGGGACTGCGCCGGTGGGTTCTGCAGCGCTCTGCGGAACCCGGCCCCTTCCCCTCCGCATTTCGCCCCGCGCGCCCCGACTCGAGAGAACATTGCTCTTTCCCCTGCCGGCGACGCACTGTTGCGGTCGAACACGCATGAAACAGCGACCGGTCCTGGGATTTCTCGCAGCCCTCCTCCTCGTCCTGGGCTTCCTCTTCCGTGAGGTCCTGCTGCCCGGCATGGCGGGCTTCGCCAATGATGCCCCACTCGGGCTCATGCAGGCCTACTCGGATGTGCGTTGGGACTACTTCCTGCACGGCTCCTGGCTGCACAACGTCTGGGTCGGCGGCCCGGCCCTCAACACGCTGCCCAACTTCTCCCACGGGCTCTATCTGCTGGGCGGAGCCCTGGTGTTCGCGAAATTCGCCGCCGTTCTGTCGATGGCGTTCGCCGGATGGGCCCTCTGGGTGTTCTGCCGCCGCCAGGGATTCCATCCCGTCGCCTGCGCCCTCCCCGGACTCGCGATGGCGCTGAACGGCAACTTCCTCTCCCACGCCACCTGGGGACTTGGTTCCCGTGCCGCGACCGTCGGCTTCGCCGCCCTCGCCCTCGCGGCGGTGACACCCCGATCCGACGCCCGAGGATCCCGGGTCTGGATGCAGCTCGCCCTCGCCGGCTTCGCCACCGGCATGACCGTGATGGAGGGTGCCGATGTCGGGGCCTTCTTCAGCGTCCTGATCGCCGCCTATCTCGCCTTCAATGCCCTCATCGCCGAGGGATCGGTCGGCGGGCGGATTCTCGGGGCCGGAACCCGCCTCGCACTCGTGGTGGTCTGTGCCGTCTGGATCTCCTCCCTCGCGCTGTCCTCGCTGGTGGGAACCCAGATCAAGGGCATCGCCGGCATGGCCGGCGACACCGCCTCGCGCCAGGAGCGCTGGGAGTTCGTCACGGGATGGAGCTTCCCGAAGCTCGAGGTCGTCCGACTCGCCATCCCGGGCATCATGGGACTCCGCAGCATCTCCCCGGGTGAGGAACTCTATTGGGGGAACGTCGGATCCGACGGTTCCCCGCCCCGGTTCAACGGCGGCAGCGAGTACGCCGGGGTGCTCGTCCTGCTCCTCGCCGGTTGGTCCATCGCGCGGGCGTCGGCGCGGACCGGACGGCAGCCGTTCTCCGACACGGAGCGGAAGCGGATCGGGTTTTGGGCTGGGGTGGCATTCGTCTCGCTTCTGCTGTCCTTCGGACACTACGCCCCCTTCTACCAGCTGGTCTTCGCGCTGCCCTACTTCTCCACGATCCGGGTGCCGATGAAGCTCCTGCATCTGACCCATCTCGCCCTGCTGATCCTCTTTGCCTATGGGCTCGAGGGGCTCTGGCGGCTGTATGTGACCCCTGCCGCCCAGGGAACCGGGACCCTCGGGGAACGGTTCCAGCGGGGCTGGCGGGCGGCGACGGGATTCGACCGCGCCTGGGGCTGGACGCTGGCGGGCCTCGCCGGCTCGGCCGCCCTCTTCGCCCTCGCCTACACCTCCTATGAACCGGCACTGGTCCGACACCTGGCCACCCTCGGGTTCACCGGCGGCGGGGGACAGGCCATGGCGGCGTTCAGTGTCCGGGAGGTTTTCTTCTTCGCGGCCTTCACCCTCGCCTCCTGCGGCGCCGTGGCCCTCGTGATGTCCGGAGCCTGGTCCGGGCGCGCAGGCCTCGTCGCCACGACCGCGCTCGGAGGACTGCTGGTGTTGGATCTGGGACGGGCCATGTCCCCGTTTGTCCTCACCTTCAATCACCAGCGCCGGTACGAACCCAACGCCGTGACCGAGTTCCTGCGCCAGAACTTCTGGGAACACCGCGTGGTGGCCCGACCCCACCCCCAGATCCGCTCGACCCTCAGCGATGGCCAGGACGGCACCTGGCCGGCGGTCCACAACCAGTGGCTCGAGAACCAGATGCCGTACAACCAGATCCAGACCCTCGACATCTGGCAGATGCCGCGTCAGCCCGAATACGACAAGGCCATGCTCGATGGCTTCCGTCCGACCCAGTCGAACGATCTCTCCGTCGTCGGACGGCTCTGGGACCTCACCAACGTCCGGTACGTGATCGGGTCGCGCGCCATCGGACCCGAGCTCGACCGGCTCTTCGCGAAAGGCCAGCCGGTGTTCCGGCCGGCCTTCGGATTCGATCTCGCCCCCAAGCCGGGCGCCGCCGCCGGCGGGGTGACTCTCGACGACATCACGGCGGTCCCGAACGCCACAGGCCAGTATGCGATCTTCGAGAACACCCACGCCCTGCCCCGGGTCCGACTGTTCACCCGCTGGGAGTCCGTGACGAACGACGTCGCCGCGGTCGAGCGACTCAAGGATCCGTCCCTCGACATCGGCACCACTCTGGTCCTGGACACCCCCACGTCATCAATCCAGCCCTCGCCGAATGCCCCGGCCGCGACCGCGTCGATCCGGAAATGGTCCCCTACCCGGATCACAGTAGGGACCGAATCCTCCGCGGCGGGGATCCTGATGCTGAACGAGCGGTGGCATCCCGACTGGCAGGTGTCGGTGGATGGGGTTCCCGCCGAACTGCTCCGGGCGAATCTCCTGATGCGTGCCGTCGCCGTGCCCGCCGGATCCCACACGGTCGAGTTCCGCTATCGCCCGACCATGACACCGCTCTGGATCACCCTGAGCGCGTTCGGTGTCGCCCTCGCCCTGGGGATCGGACTCGTCCTCCAGGAGAGCGCCGTAACCTCGAAGCGGTGATCGGGGAACCCCACGGGTGAATCCCCTCTCCAGCATCGTCGCCGCCGTTGTCCCGGTCTTCCTCCTGGCCGGGATCGGCGTGCTGCTGCGTCGACGCCAATGGCTCACGCCCGAGGCCGATGCCAGCCTGATGCGGCTCGTGGTCTCGGTTCTCACCCCCGCCCTGATCTTCCACGTGGTCCTGGGAAACCAGGCCCTCCGCCAGGTCGAGAACCTCTTCATGGCACCGCTTCTGGGATTCCTGGAGGTCGCGATCGGAGTCGGGATCGCCTGGCTGTTCCGTCGCTCCAGCGGTCTGACCGCTGAGTCGAGCCAGCGCACATTCGCCGCGGTCACGGGGATCCAGAACTTCGGCTATGTGCCCCTGCCCCTGGTGCTGACCCTGTTCCCGGGCGACGCCGCCGGGATGCTGTTCGTCCACAACCTCGGTGTGGACATCGCCATGTGGACCGTCTGCCTCGTCGCCCTCGGCCATGCCCGCATCCATGAATGGCGCCACCTCCTGAATCCCCCCGTCGTGTCGATCGTGGCCGCCGTGGGCCTCAACGCCGTCGGGGCGCGACGCTGGATTCCGGATGCGTTGCTGGCGACGGCCCAGATGCTCGGGGCCTGTGCCTTCCCTCTGGGGATCGTCCTGATCGGTGCGACCATCGCCGACTCCGGTGCGGCACTGCGCCAGCGGATCGACCTCCGCACCATCCTGTGGTCGTCGCTGGTCCGCGTGGGACTGATGCCCCTGCTCATCCTCGCCGCGGCCTGGCTGCTGCCGGTCGAACCCGAACT
>CAZZKQ010000248.1:0-5547 GCA_964654875.1 uncultured Verrucomicrobiota bacterium
AGCAATGACTCCCGGCTCTCGCTCGACCAGATCCGGTCCGTGATCCAGGGCCGTGGCATGACCAACCTCTGCGTGCCGCGTGAGCTGCGCCATCTTAGGGAGGTTCCCAAGCTGGGCACAGGCAAGGTCAACCACCGTGAGCTCCAGGAGTGGGTTCGGGGTGGCGGGGCCTGATCTGTCGTTTTCCGGGCGCGCCCTGTCCAACCCCTCGGGTTGGGATCCGGGACGTGGGCGTTGTGGAACCGGTTGACCGTTCTCAGACCTGATGGCACGCGACGCTGCGGCCTCCGTCCAAGGTCCGGAGCATCGGCTTCTCCGTCCGACATCGCGCCTCGGCCACCGGGCATCGCGGATGGAAGGGGCATCCCGGGGGCGGGTTGATGGGGGAGGGGACATCCCCACCCAGCATGATCCGGGGTCGCTTCGATGCCGGGTCCACGACGGGGATCGCTGAGACCAAGGCCTTGGTGTAGGGGTGCAGCGGTTCCCGGCAGAGGTCTGCGGCGGGGCCGGATTCCATGACCTGCCCGAGGTACATCACCACGATCCGATGGCACAGGTGCTCCACCACGGCGAGGTCGTGGGAGATGAACAGATAGGCCAGGTGGCGCTGCTGCTGGAGGTCCTGGAGCAGGTTGATGACCTGGGCCTGGACGCTGACGTCGAGGGCACTGACGGGTTCGTCGCAGACGATGAGGCGGGGCTCCACCGCGAGGGCCCGGGCGATGCCAATCCGCTGACGCTGTCCACCGCTGAACTCGTGGGGGTAGCGATGGGCGTGCTGGGGATCGAGTCCGACGCCGCGCAACAGTTCCCGGATCCGTTCCGTCCGGGCCTCCGGTGACGGCGCCAATCCGTGGATGTCGAGGGGTTCACCCAGGATGTCCGACACCGTACACCGGGGATTCAACGAGGTGAACGGATCCTGGAAGATCATCTGGAAATGCCGCCGTCGTTCCCGCAGCGCAGAGCCCTCCATCCGGGTGATGTCCTCGCCGTCGAACCGGATCACGCCCCCGGTGGTCGGTATCAGCCGGATCAGGGCCCGCCCCAGTGTCGTCTTCCCACAGCCGCTCTCACCCACGAGACCCAGTGTTTCCCCGGACGCCAGCTCGAGACTGACGTCATCCACGGCACGGACCTGACCCTGGACCTTGGACAGCAGGCCTTGTCGGACGTCGAAGTGGACGCGGACATGCTCGGCTTCGAGGAGGGGTGCGGGCATGGGAGATCAGGGTTCCGAGTCTTCCGAAAAGGGACACCGCACGGACTGTCCCGGAGCGATCTCCTCGAGTTCGGGCATGTGCTGTCCGCATTCGGGGCGGGCTACTGGGCACCGGGGAGCGAAGCGACACCCGGAGGGCCATTGACCCAGGCTGGGTACGGTTCCGGGAATCGCTGCGAGCCGGTTGGAGGAGCGACCCAGCTCCGGAACCGATCGGAGCAGGGCACGGGTGTAGGGATGCCGGGGTCGGGTGAGGATCTCCGTGGCAGGGCCCTCCTCGACAATCCGGCCGGCGTACATCACGGCGACGCGGTCACCGATGTCGGTGACCAGGCCGAGGTTGTGGGTGATCAGCAGGATGGCCATGCCGAGCTCACCCTGGAGGCGCTTGAGGAGCTCGATGATCTGGGCCTGGACCGTGACATCCAGCGCCGTGGTGGGTTCATCCGCCACCAGCAGTCGGGGTTGGGACGCCAATCCCATCGCGATCATCACCCGCTGTGCCATGCCACCCGAGAGCTGGTGCGGGTAGTCCCGGATCCGGGATTCCGGAGCGGGAATCCCGACCAGGCGGAGCAGGCGAAGGACCTCCGCCTCCGTGGCGGAGTCCGGCCGGTGGAGTTCGAGCGCCTCACGGATCTGGGTGCCCACCCGGAGGACCGGATTGAGCGAGGCCCCGGGTTCCTGGAAGACGTAGCCCACCGTGCCGCCCCGGAGTGCCTGGAGCTGTCGTGACGGCAGCCGCAGCACCTCCCGACCGTCGACGAGGATCTCACCTCGGGGGTAGTGGGCCGGCGGCATCGGCAGGAGTCGCGCGATGCTCAGGGCCGTGATGCTCTTGCCACAGCCGCTCTCCCCGACCAGGCAGAGCGTCCGACCTTCCTCGAGCGACAGGGACACGCCGTCGACCGCCGGGGTGGCGCCGAAGTGGATGTGGAGGTCCCGGAGTTCGAGGAGCGGCATCGCAACAAAATATCGTTCGCCAAGACAACACCCGGAATCGGGGCGACCGCGAGGCGAAAAGCGGAACGGGCCCGCGGAGGGAGGCCGGGGACTCACGCGGGGACACGGGGACTCGACATGGGCATGCCTGTTGGGGCGGGTGCCGAAGTGCCCTGCGGCACTGGGTGCGACCGCACCCACCCGTGGGACTCGACCTCCACCCTGCGCTTGGGGATGGGAAAACGGAAACGCGGAGGGCCGGCAAGGCTCCGCCAACTCTCAACTTCCTCTCCGTGGCGTTTCCGGGAAGTCTTTGGGCCGTCATTCCCGACCTATGAACATCACCTGGATCGATTGGCTCATTGTCGCGGCCTCCATCCTCATCTGCTTCGTCCCAGCCCTCTTCTACGCGAAGCGCTCCTCGGAGAGCACCTCGGAGTTCTTTGCCTCCGGCCGCTCGGTGCCGTGGTGGCTGGCGGGGCTCTCCATGGTGGCCACGACATTCTCGTCGGACACCCCCAACTGGGTCACCGAACAGGTCCGCAAGTACGGCGTCGCCGGCAACTGGCAGTGGTGGGCGTTCGTCCTGACCGGCATCGCCACGGTCTTCTTCTTCGCCCGGCTCTGGCGTCGGTCCGGGGTCATGACGGACCTCGAGTTCTACGAGCAGCGGTATTCGGGTGCCCCCGCCTCGATGGTCCGGGGATTCCGGGCCGTGTACCTCGGCCTCTTCTTCAACTGCTTCATCATGGGGACCGTCACCCTCGCCGCCTGCAAGATCGCCAACATCCTGTTCGGCATGCCCGCGTGGCAGACGATCCTCGTCTGCGGCGTCCTCAACGTCGTCTTCGCCGCCCACTCCGGCCTCTGGGGCGTCCTCATCATCGATATGGTTCAGTTCTTCATCAAGATGACGGCGGTCTTCGCGGCGGCGTGGTTCTCGCTGAAGGAGGTCGGACAACGCCTGGTCGGGAAGGCCGACGCCGGGGCCGGGCTCCAGGCGCTCATCTCCACCCTCGCCTCGAAGCAGGTGGTCACCGCGGCCGGATCCGAGCCGGTGATGTCGGGACTCGACGGACGGGGGCAGCCCATCCTCGACGTCATGCCCAACTTCGCGATGTCGGACCTCGCGTTGATGATCTTCATCCTGCCGATCGCGATCAGCTGGTGGGCCAACTGGTATCCCGGTGCCGAGCCCGGCGGCGGGTCCTACATCGCGCAGCGCATGCTGGCGTCGAAGTCGGAGAAGGACTCCCTCGGCGGCACCCTCTTCTTCAATCTCGCCCACTACGTCCTGCGCCCTTGGCCGTGGATCATCACGGCCCTCTGCTCGATCATCATCTATCCCGACCTCGCCTCCATCAAGGCGGCCTTCCCGAAGGCGGATGCCTCGCTGATCGGCCATGACTCCGCGTTTCCTGCGATGCTCATGTTCCTGCCGACCGGGTTCGTGGGACTCATGATCGGCGGGCTCATCGCCGCCAACTCCTCGACCATCCTGACCCACCTGAACTGGGGATCCTCGTACCTGGTTCACGACTTCTATCGCCGCTTCGTCCGGACGGACGCCTCGGAGGGGCACTACGTGTCGGTGGGGCGGGTCTGCACGGTGCTGCTCTACGTCTTTGCGGCCGTGCTGAGCCTGTTCATGACCTCTGCGCAACAGGCCTTCCAGGTGCTGCTGTCGATCGGCGCCGGCACGGGGTTGATCTACATCGCGCGGTGGTTCTGGTGGCGGGTGTCGGCCTGGTGCGAGATCGTCGCGATGGCGGTGTCCCTCGTGACCTCCCTGGTCGTGCCCCTCCTGCTGCCCAAGGCGGGCTTCGCGGAGGTGACGATCGTCCAGGTCGCCCTCACCACGGTCGCCTGGCTGGTGACGGCATTCGTCGGACCCCAGACCGACCGCGCCACCCTGATCGCGTTCTATCGGAAGGTGAAGCCGGTCGGTCCGGGATGGTCGGCCATCCGGGCGGCCGCCGGGGTCTCCAATGCCGAGGTGACCCGAGAGAACCACTTCGGGGCGTCGTTCCTGGGCTGGATTTCCGGATGTGCCCTGATCTGGTCGTCGCTGTTCGCGATTGGTAATTTCCTGTATGCCGCAGGGGATCCCGGACGTCTCCGGTCCGCCTGGATCCTCACGGCGATCTGCGTCCTCAGCGGTGTCACGCTCCTTCAGGTGACCCGTCGGCTCTGGAGCCGCGTGTAGTCCCTGGCCGCTAGATCCGCAGCCATCTCCTGAGGTGGATCCCGGTGTGGGAGCCCGGGGTCTGTGCAATCTGCTCGGGAGTCCCCTCCGCAAGGATCCGACCCCCGCCGCCGCCACCCTCCGGGCCGAGGTCCACCACCCAGTCCGCCTCGGCGATGAGTTCGAGGTTGTGTTCGATCACCAGGACCGTGTGGCCGGCGTCGACCAGTCGCTGGAGCACCTCCACCAGACGGCGGACATCCTGCATATGGAGTCCGATGGTGGGTTCCTCGAGGATGAATACGTCGCCCCCCTGGAGTTGCCGGGTCGTGAGTCGGCCTGGAGTCGAGGGGTTCAAACCGCCCAGAAGGTGGGTGACGAGCTTGATCCGCTGAGCCTCGCCACCGCTCAGGGTAGGACTCGTCTGTCCGAGGCGGAGGTAGTCGAGGCCGGTATCGGCGAGAGCCTGGAGCGGGCGCAGGAGGCGGGAGTGAGCGGAGAAAAAGCCGAGCGCCTCGGCGACGCTGAGGTCGAGCACGTCGGCGATCGACTTGCCCTGCCAGGTCACGTCGAGGGTCTCAGGGTTGAACCGGCGTCCGTCGCACCGGCCACAACGGACCTGTGCGGACGGCAGGAAGTTCATCTCCAGTTCGATGAATCCCTTGCCCTCGCATTCGGGACAGCGTCCCTGGGTGGAGTTGAAGCTGAATCGTCCGGGTCCGTAGCCGCGGACTTTCGATTCCTGGGCGTCGGCGAAGAGCTGTCGGATGACGTCGAAGAAGCCCACGTAGGTGGCGGGTGTTGACCGTGGGGTCCGCCCGATGGGGGACTGGTCGACCTCATGGACCGCGCGGATCGGGTGGGTGGTCTCGATCCGGCCGATGCCGGGATGCCCGCCCTTCCGGATCCCCTTGGCCACCAGTCCCTCGAGGGCAGGGAAGAGACAGTTCTTCACGAGGGTGCTCTTGCCCGAGCCGCTCACGCCGGTCACGACCGTGAAGCGTCCCAACGGGAATCGTGCGGTGACGCGTTGAAGGTTGTGGAGGAAGGCCTCCTCGAGGGTGATCCAGCCCGTCGCCGGGGCGGCAGCCGCGGTGGATTTCCTGCCTCGGGACACCCCGGTCGAGGGGGTCACGGGACGACGATGTCCTCGGGAGGGATACACCCGGGTCTCCAGTTCCCGGAGGTGCCTTCC
>CAZZKQ010000249.1:0-5543 GCA_964654875.1 uncultured Verrucomicrobiota bacterium
ATGGCCGCGGCACCTTCACCGCGGGAGCATGGCACCGCGTGGTGGCCGCCTACGACATGGCCGCCACCCCGCCCGTCGTCGTGAAGTACGTCGACGGCGTCAAGCAGGACGACTGGACCGCCAACCAGGGTCTCGACAATCCCCGCCGCTCGATGGGTCCGACCGCCCTCCTGTTCGCCGATGGCGACCAGGACGAGCGTCGTGAGATGTTCGTGAACTCGATCCAGATTCGCGACGGTCGCATCTCGGACGCCGAGGCCTTCATCCTGGGAGCTCCGAGATCCAATGGAATTCCAGTCGACATCCAGACTGCTGCGGTCACCGGCTACTGGACCTTCAACTTCAAGGATCTCGGTGCCAGCATCGGCTCCAACCTGGAGTACCTCGATCCGACCTACGACGGCCCTCAGGGTACCGCCGAGAACAAGACCCAGTTCGGCACCACGACCGAATTCGGCATCGCCGACATCAATGGCACCCCGGCCTCGGTCATGCGGGTCCCGGGTGATCTCACCCGCAAGCTGGGCTATGTGATGACCCACCGCATTGCACCGAACGGTGGCGGGACTCGGGTCAATCAGTACACCCTGATCATGGATGTGTTCGTGGCCACCACCGGCCCCGGCGCCGCCTCCCTCTGGCAGGTGAGCTCTCCGGGCAACACCGATGACGGCGACCTGTTCTGGCAGGGCAACAACTTCGGCCAGGGCGGCGGTGGCTACAACGGCCGCGGCACCTTCACTGCCGGAGAGTGGCACCGCGTGATCGCCGCCTACGACATGACCGCCACCCCGCCCGTCGTCGTGAAGTACGTCGACGGCGTCAAACAGGACGACTGGACCGCCAATCAGGGTCTCGACAATCCCCGCCGCTCGATGGGTCCGACGGCCCTCCTGTTCGCCGATGGCGACCAGGACGAGCGCCGTGAGATGTGGGTCAGCGCCGTCCAGATCCGCGCCGAGCGTCTCACCGATGCCCAGTGCGTTCTCCTAGGCAAGGCGTCGGCCAGCGGCATCTCGGTCAACGCGCTCACCAGCTCGGTCACCGGACAGTGGGACTTCGAATTCGGTGATCTCGGGGCGACGGCGGGTTCCAACCTGGCCTACTTCGACCCGACCTACGACGGCCCGACCGGAACCGCCGAGAACAAGACCCTGTTCGGCACCACGACGGAACTCGGCATCCCCGACATCAACGGCCAGCCAGCCAAGGTCATGCGCGTCCCGGGTGAACTCACCCGTCAGCTGGGCTACGTGATGAACCACCGGATCGCCCCGAACGGCGGCGGCACCCGCGTGAACCAGTACACCCTGGTCATGGACGTGTACGTGGCCGAGACCGGTCCGGGCGCCGCATCGCTGTGGCAGGTCAGCTCCCCGAACAACACCGATGACGGCGACCTGTTCTGGCAGGGCAACAACTTCGGCCAGGGCGGCGGTGGCTACAACGGCACCGGCCAGTTCACGGCTGGAGCCTGGCACCGCGTCTGCGCCTCCTACGACATGGCCGCCACCCCGCCGGTCGTCATCAAGGTCGTGGACGGCATCTTCCAGGACAACTGGACCGCCAACCAAAGCCTCGACAACCCCCGCCGCTCCCTGGGTCCCACCGCCCTCCTCTTCGCCGACGGCGATCAGGACGAGCGTCGTGAGATGTGGGTCAACAGCATTCAGATCCGCGAACTTGCGCTGAAGCGCGAGTTCCTCGAGGCCATGGGCGGACCTTCCGCCAGCGGCATCCCGATCAAGGTGCTGGTCCCCCTCATCGAACCGGCCGTCTCGGTTGGCTCCGACTCCAACGGCAACGTGGTGATCACCTTCACCGGTATCCTCCAGCAGGCCGACTCCATCAGCGGCAGCTTCCAGCCGGTCGTGGGCGCCACCAGCCCGCTGGTCATCCCCAAGGCGAACCTCGCCGCGGGTCGGTACTACCGCGCGACCAACTGATCCTCAGCTGAGGCAGAACAGCCGGGCCTGACGAAAGTCCGGCCCGTTTTTTTTGTCATGCACCGGTGCAGCAAATCCGCAACTGGGAGAGTCTTCCAGGCGCCAGGATCACCCCAGGCCTTGACCGGGTGCTCGCCGACCGGGAAGACCCCGACTTCTCCAGCGGGCGAACCCCGTCCGGCGTGCTGAATCAGCGGTCCGGCGGCCGGTGGGAATCAACCGCCGGGCGTGACCCCCGGTCAGGATCCTGTCCGCCACGCCGCTCCCGGTCGTCCCCCCGGTCAGCCCGCTCCGACCGACGGTTCCGCGATTTGATCAGGCGGTCGAACCGCTCGATCTGCTGGGGAGTCAGCTCCGACCGGATCCGCCCCTTCAAGGCCTCCGTCTCGGCTCGGACCTGAGGGCTGACCGGCTCCCAGAGCTTCCGGATCCGTTCCCGACTCGCGTCGAGATGGCCCTCCACGCGGGACCGCTGCTCCGGGGTCAGATCCAGCTCCTGTTGGGCCTTCCTCAGGAATTCAAGCCGCTGGCCCATCGGGGCCGGAGGCTGCGCTCCAGGACTGCCACGGCGGTCGGGTTCAACCCGGCTGTGGTTCTGTCGCCTGATGGCCTTGGATCTCAGACCGGACAGCGAGTGGCCGGCCGCGAGGCCGGACGAGAAGATCACCATGGTGACCAGTGCGATTCGGAGTCCCTTGGTCATGTTCAGAGTTCGAGTTCCGCATCATCCACCGGCAGAACTGCCAGCTCGAGGCTCTCCTCGACATCGGACTCGACGACGGGGTCGAGCACCGCGAAATCGAGTCCCGTGGCCATCACGGCCACGGCGGCACTCAGGAGCGCCGCCCTCCAGAGCCCAGCGACGGCGGCGCCCACCGGATTCTCGATCGCAGACGACTGGAGTGCCGCCATCACCCGGTTCTCGAAAGCGTAGGGGACACGGTCTGGGGTCGGCGCCTTTCGGGCCGCGGCCCATAGCTCCGTGATCTTGGATTCAGGGATCATGCGACGGTTTCCATGGGTCTCGACGTCGGAACGGCGGCTGCGGTTACAGGTACATTGAGCGCTGCATCCGTCCGAGTTGGGTTCGGAATGCAGCCCGGGCCCTGAAGGCCCGGACCTTCACCAGGGGCACCGACCACCCGGTCAGGTCCGCGATCTCCCGGACACTCCGCTCCTCGAGCTCCATCAAGACGAGCACCAATCGGTGGGCCGGCGGGAGACGCTCGAGAACCGCATCGACCAAGGCCTTGGCGGCGGCGGGATCCGTCAGGCTCGTCTGTTCCGGGCCTGTTCCGGATGCCGACGCAACCAGATCCAATTCCTGTTCGCCACCCGAGGCCTCCTCCCGGTTTCTCTGGTGCCTACGGAGGTGGTCGTAACAGGTCCGGACCGCCAATCGCATCAACCAGTGCTCGAATGGCGCCTCACCCCGCCACGAATCCAGCTTGTGGTAGGCCTTCACGAAGATCTCCTGGACGATGTCCTCGACCTCCCTCTCGAGCCGGGCATGGCGTCGGGCCGTGGCGAAAACCCGGGGCTGATGCCGCCGGACCAGCTCCTCAAACCGATCGATTCGCCCCGCCCGGACCTCGGCAACAATCTCCGCGTCCGATGGATCGGCGTCCATCGAAGCCGGACCGGCTTCGGAATCCGGCACTGGGACGGCCACCCTCTCAACCTTGGATGCCGCTCCCCCATACGGGGAGCGTTCCATCGGTATGCCGGTGCCGGGCGCTGCCACTTCTGCCTAGAGGACGCGGCCGGTGGCGAGGTTTCAAGAATCTCCATGGACCCGTGCCGGTTGTGGAGGACGAGATTGAGGGGCGGGCGGGATTCGGCGATTGGGAACGTCGATTGCGAACATTGTCGGAGATCCTGGATATCCCTAGTTTTCCGGGATGAGCGATGTGCTGGTCGGCGCCCTGACTGTCCTGCTGGCCACAAACCCGCCAGCGGCCCTGACCAACCTCGTCCTCGAGAGGACCGGCCTCGCCGTCCTCCAGACCCGGACCAATGACCCCGTGGCCCGGGAACTCCAGCTGATTCTTGATGCCGACGATGCCGCGCAGGAGGAAATCGACCGGTGGATCGACGAGGCCGAGCCGGAGGGGGATCCGGCGGCACAGCTGGCCGCATCCACCCTCCGCGGCCGCATCCAGCAGCGGATCGAACCCATCCGGAACCGCTACAAGGAGTTCCTGTCGGCCCACCCCACGAATGCGACGGCCCATCTGGCCTTCGGAAGCTTCCTCAACACCTATGGCGATGAACCGGCCGCCATCCAGAGCTGGGAACGGGCCCGCCAGCTGGATCCCCGGAATCCGGCGGCGTGGAACAACCTTGCGAATGCCTATGCCCACTCGGGCCCCGTCACGAAGTCGTTCCCCATGTTCGAGGAGGCGATCCGGCTGAACCCCACCGAACCCGTCTACCTCCACAACTACGGAACGCTCGTCTTCATGTTCCGCCGTGACGCCACCAATCATTTCAAGTGCGACGAACAGGAGGTCTTCCAGAGGGCGTTTGGACTCTACCAGAGAGCCATCGCGCTCGATCCCAACAACTTCCAGCTCGCGGCCGACGTCGCCCAGACCTACTACGGTTGGCGATTGCCGAGGACCACCAATTCCGTCGCCGCGGCCCAGGCCGAGCTCGAGCTGGCCACGACCGCAATGAAGGCCTGGACCAACGCCCTCTCGCTCGCTCCGAACGATGTCGATCGTGAAGGGGTCCAGCTCCACTTCGCACGCTGGAACATCCGGCTCGGCCGTCTCGAGGAGGCCTCCCGCCATCTTTCAATCGTCACCAATGATGCCCATGCGGTGATCCGGAAACGGCTGGAGAAGACTGTCCGGGAACGGGAAGTGGAACTGGACCGACGCCCTTCGGAGGGAACCGAACCCCGCACCCCTTCCCGACAGCCTCAGACACCGGACCCCACGCCCTAGAGATCTCGTGTCCTCATCCTCGGGCCCGTCCCAGTGTGGCTCGTACCGTCGGCCGCGGGGTCGAAGCCGTGCACCGCGCCATCGGTCCTGTCTCCGGATTTGACCCCCGACCCGATCCCGAGCCCAATGAAGGCTCTCCCATGAAACGGCCCAGTCTCCTCATCATCGCCGATGGCGAGACGGATGCGGACATGCGGTTTGCGTTGGGCCTGCAGGTGACCGGAAGGACGGTCTTCCTGAGGACCGGGGGGCGATCGATCGCCCTGCTGCCGGATGCGGATGTCGCCCGCACCCGCGAGCAGTCCCAGGTGGGACGGGTGGATTCCATCTCGAAATACCTGAGGCGGGCCGAACGCACCGGCAGTGCCGATCCAGGGCTCGCCCAGGTCGCTTCACTCCTCTGCAAGGAGTACCGGGTCCGCAAGATCACTGTGCCGCATCTCTTCCCGTCCGGACTCGTCAAACAGCTCCGCAGGCTGGGCATCCGGGTGAAGGTGCGGGAGGGACACTTCTTCAAGGAGCGGGAGTTCAAGACTCCGATCGAGATCCGCAGGATCGTCGCCGCCGTCGGCATGGCCGAGGTCGGATTGTCGGAGGGAATCCACGCCCTGCGACGGTCGAGGATCGGACCAGCCCGCCAGCTGGT
>CAZZKQ010000250.1:0-5513 GCA_964654875.1 uncultured Verrucomicrobiota bacterium
CACGGTGCCGGGGGCGTCGTAGTTCGCCGGGTTGGCCGGACGGCCGAGGATGGCATCGATGACACCCTGGCGACGCCGTTTGGCGTTATCCTGCTCGAGGCGTCCGATGAAGAGCATCACGGTCCCGCCCTTGGGCATGGCCTCCCGGACGAGGTCGCCGCAGAGGCGTCCGGCGGAGTAGTTGTCCATGCCGATGTACAGCTCACGGTCGCTGGCCGGGGCATCGGAGTCGTGGGTGATCAGGTGGGTCCGCTTGGCGGCGCGGTTGAGGAGGTCGGTCTGGTTGGCGGGGTCGATCGGACTCACCGCGATGCCGTCGATGCCGCGGGTGACGAGGTCCTCGATGATGCGCTTCTGGTCGCTGATGCCCTCGACGGGCATGAGGGTCTCGGCATCCACGCCGAACTTCTCGCCCGCGGCCTTCACACCGGCCCCGGCGATGGTCCAGAACGAGGCGACGCCGTTGCTGACGAAGGCGATCTTCTTCTTTCCGCTGCCCGATCCGGAGCCGCCCGCGGAGTCGGAGGCGGGTTTGCAGCCGGTCAGCAGGGCAGACAGGGCCAGGGTGAGGACGAGGGGGATGGCGATGGGTTGGAGCGTGAGTTTCACGGGAATGATGTGTGGAGACTGGCAAAACCCGGACGTGCACTCGACAGAAATCATGCGCTGCAGTCCATCGGCGCCCCCTGGGATGCCGATGGGTCTGGAACCCATCCTGTGCCGATCCCACCCCGCCGCTTGCCTCGGCCGCCATCCCGGGGTCACCTTGGAGCTCCGTCACCTCGGCGGGAACCCATGAACATCCTCGTCATCGATATCGGCGGAACCCACGTGAAGCTCCTGGCCTCGGGCCAGACCGAGCGACGGGAATTCGCTTCCGGCCCGCGGATGACCCCGGCCCGGTTCGTCTCCGGGGTCCGTCGGATCACCAAGGGCTGGAAATTCGACGCCATCGCCATGGGCTACCCCGGCTTCGTCCTCAGGGGGCGTCCCGTGGCCGAGCCCCACAATCTCGCGTCGGGCTGGGTGCGGTTCGACTTCGCCAAGGCCTTCCGCAAGCCGGTCCGGATCATCAACGACGCTGCCATGCAGGCGCTGGGCAGCTATCGCAAGGGCAAGATGCTCTTCCTCGGGCTCGGCACCGGTCTTGGGTCCTGCATGGTGGTCGATGGCATCGTGGAGCCGATGGAACTGGCGCATCTGCCGTATCGGAAGGGAACGTTCGAGGACTACGTCGGCCTCAGGGGTCTGGAGCGTCTGGGCAAGAAGCGCTGGAGGAAGGAGGTCGGCAACGTGGTGGACATCCTGACCCACGCCTTGGAGCCGGATGAAATCGTGCTTGGTGGCGGCAATGTGGTGAAGCTCAGGGAACTCCCGCCGCTCTGTCGGGCCGGCAGCAACGACAAGGCCTTCACCGGAGGTTTCCGGCTCTGGGAGGACGGTTCGAGGAGGAAGGGGAAGGCGAAGGGCAAACGTTGAGAGTTAAGAGTGAGGAAGATTGCTGTATCCACGGCACCCGATAATCTCCACCCATGGGGGTTGACTGGAAGAGTTGCGAAGCGGTCGAGACGATCCGCGGGAAGGTTGGAGGTGTGTTCCTCTTCAAGGGAACGCGGGTCCCCGTTCTGGCTCTGTTCCAGAACCTCGAGGACGGAGCCAGCATCGATGATTTCCTGGAGTGGTTCCCTGGCGTCAGCAGGTCCCAGGTGGAGACGGTACTCGCACACGCGGCCGCATCCCTGTTGGCGGCATGAAGATCTTGTTCGACCAAGGCACTCCAGTTCCTTTGCGTCGCGCCCTTCACCCCCACACCGTTGACACGGCCGCCGAACTGGGGTGGTCCGCATTCCAGAACGGCCAGCTCCTCGAGCGCGCCGAGCTGGAGGGCTACGAGGTCCTTGTGACGACCGACCAGAACCTCCGGTATCAGCAGAATCTCACGACACGGAGGATTGCAGTCATCGTTCTCATGACCACGTCATGGCCCAGGATTCGTTCCGGGGTTGCCCGGGTCATTGAGGTGGTCGGTGCTGCCCGTTGCGGTGCCTATACCGAGGTCGATTTCCCGTTCCGGGCCTGACTTCTCCCCCCGCTCTCAACTCTCAGCTCGCCTCCTTCCCATGCCCACTCCCTCCAAAACCCTGACCCAGCGTCCCGCATGGAAGGCCCTTGCGGCCCACCACAAGAAGATCCGCAGCCGGCACCTCCGTGACCTCTTCGCGGAGGACCCGAAGCGCGGAACCCGTCTGACGGCCGAGGCCTCGGGGCTGTTCCTCGACTACTCCAAGAACCGTGTCACAGACGAGACGCTGTCGCTGCTCGTGCGCCTGGCCGAGGAGTCCGGTCTGGTCGAGCGGCGGAAGGCGATGTTCGCGGGCGAGAAGATCAACATCACCGAAGGACGGGCCGTGTTGCACGTCGCCCTGAGGGCTCCTCGCACCGCAAAGATCCGCGTCGATGGCGCCGATGTCGTGCCCGAGGTCCATGCCGTGCTCGATCGCATGGAGGCGTTCGCCGACCGTGTGCGTCGTGGGACCTGGAAGGGGTTCACCGGCCGGCGCATCCGGAACGTCGTCAACATCGGGATCGGCGGCTCCGACCTTGGGCCCGTCATGGCCCTCGAGGCCCTGCGGCACTACAGCGACCGCAACCTCCAGTTCCGCTTCGTCTCGAATGTCGATGGCATCGACTTCGTGGAGGCGACCCACGATCTGGATCCTGCCGAGACACTCTTCATCGTCTCCTCGAAGACCTTCACCACGATGGAGACCATGACCAACGCGCAGAGCGCGCGGGACTGGCTCCTCAAGGGGCTCGGAGGCAAGACCGCCGCGGTGGCCCGACACTTCGTGGCGGTCTCCACCAACGCCGAGAAGGTATCGGCGTTCGGCATCGACACGGCGAACATGTTCGGGTTCTGGGACTGGGTCGGCGGCCGGTACTCGATGGATTCGGCCATCGGCCTGTCGACGATGCTGGCGATTGGACCCGGGCGGTTCCGGGAACTCCTGGCGGGGTTCCACGAGATGGACCAGCACTTCCTCAAGGCTCCGCTGGCGAAGAACCTGCCGGTCCTGATGGGGTTGCTGACGGTCTGGAACACGGCGTTCCTCGGGGCCGAGACGGTGGCGGTGCTGCCGTACGAGCAGTATCTCAAGCGGTTTCCGGCCTATCTCCAGCAGCTGACGATGGAGAGCAACGGCAAGAGCGTCACCCTCGGGGGACGGCGGGTCTCGTATTCGACCTGTCCCATCTACTGGGGTGAACCCGGCACGAACGGACAGCATTCGTTCTACCAGCTGATCCACCAGGGCACGCGGCTGATCCCCTGCGACTTCATTGCGTTCGGGAAGGCCCTGACGCCGCTGGGACGGCATCACGACATGCTCATCGCCAACGTCTTGGCCCAGGCCGAGGCGCTGGCGTTTGGCAAGACGGCCGACGAGGTCCGGGCCGAGGGCACCGTGGCGGCGCTGGTCCCGCACCGGGTCTTCGAGGGCAACCGTCCGTCGAACGTCCTCCTGGCCCGCGAGCTGACCCCGAGGGTGCTCGGACAGCTGGTGGCGCTCTACGAGCACAGCGTGTTCGTGCAGGGTGCGATCTGGGACATCAACCCGTTCGACCAGTGGGGGGTGGAGCTCGGCAAGGTCCTGGCCCAGCGGATCCTCCCGGAGCTGGAGGGGGAACGCCTGCCGGCCTTGGGACACGACACGTCGACCAACAATCTGATCCGGCGGTACCGGACGCTGAAGGCCTCCTGACACCTGGAGCACTCCACCCATGGCCGCCCTTCATTCGGATGCATTTGTGTTCTTCGGAGCCACCGGGGACCTCGCGTACAAGAAGATCTTCCCGTCGCTCCAGGCCATGATCCGTCGGGGCCACCTGACCATCCCGGTCATCGGTGTCGCCAAGGCGGGATGGACGCTCGATCAGCTCAAGGCCCGGGCGAAGGACAGTCTTGAACACCATGGCGGACTGGACCCGGCGGCCTTCGAGACGCTCTGCGCGCAGCTGCGGTACGTCGATGGGGACTATTCCGATCCATCGACCTTCGACCGTCTCCGCAAGGAGCTGGGGTCGGCGGAACGGCCGGCCCACTACATGGCGATCCCACCGGTGCTGTTCGGCCTCGTCGTCCAGCAGCTGGCCCGCAGCGGCTGTGCCGGGGAGGGGGCCCGGATCATCGTGGAGAAGCCCTTCGGCACCGATCTCGCCTCGGCCCGGAAGCTCAACCAGATCCTGCTCGGCACCTTCGACGAGTCGCGGATCTACCGGATCGACCACTACCTCGGAAAACGTCCGGTCCACAACCTTCAGTTCTTCCGCTTCGCCAACGCCTTCCCGGAGTCGTTCTGGAACCGGGAGCACATCGAGAGCGTCCAGATCACCATGGCCGAGGACTTCGGGGTGCAGGGCCGGGGGGCGTTCTACGATCAGACCGGGGCGATCCGGGATGTGATCCAGAACCATCTGTTCCAGGTGGTCGCCAACATCGCGATGGAACCGCCGCCGCGTCTCGACAGCGAGTCGGTCCGCGACGAGAAGGTGAAGGTCCTCAAGGCCATCCGGTCGCTGGATGCCCATCAGGTGGTGCGCGGCCAGTTCCGGGGCTACCTGAAGGAGCCGGGTGTCGCCGAGGGCTCGCGGGTCGAGACCTTCGCCGCCCTGCGGCTGGAGATCGATTCCTGGCGCTGGAAGGGCGTGCCGTTCTTCCTCCGCGCGGGCAAGTGCCTCCCGGTCACCTGCACCGAGGTGCTCATCCGGATGCGGAAGCCGCCGACCATGTACGAGGACGTCCAGCTCCAGCCCAACCACCTCCGGCTGCGGATCAGTCCCGACGAGACGATCGCACTCGGAATCAACAGCATGGCACCGTCCGATGACGCCCCCGAGGGCCTCCGGGAGATGATCGCGAGCCACCATCCGGGTCGCGAGGAGATGGACGCCTACGAACGGGTCCTGGGCGATGCCATGGCCGGGGATGCGACGCTGTTCTCGCGCGAGGACTACGTCGAGGAGGCCTGGCGGATCGTCGATCCCATCCTGAAGGCGCCGACCCCTGTCTATCCCTACGAGATCGGCCACTGGGGTCCGGAAGCCGAGGTCGAGTCCCTCGTCCGCCCGCCAGCGGGCTGGTGGAACCCCACGATCGATCCCTGAATCCTGTTCGTTCAAGCTCCTGTCCATGTCCCAGAATCCCGAACTCCATATCCATGCCGATGCTGACGCCGTGGCCGCCGAGGCGGCGCTCCGGATCGCCCGGGAGGCCCGGGAGGCCATCGCGTCGCGCGGACGCTTCCTCCTCGCGGTCAGCGGCGGCCGCACCCCTTGGGTGATGCTGCGGGCCCTCGCCCGGGAGACGTTGCCCTGGGATCGGGTCCATGTGTTCCAGGTCGACGAGCGGGTGGCCCCGGACGGCCACGCCGACCGCAACCTGACCCATCTGCGGGCGAGTCTGCTTCCCCAGGCAGCGCTGCCCGAGGCGAACCTTCATCCGATGCCGGTGACGG
>CAZZKQ010000251.1:0-3328 GCA_964654875.1 uncultured Verrucomicrobiota bacterium
CCAGAAGCATCTCGACGAGGGTGAAGGCGCCACGACGGGCGCCACGACGGGCGCGACGGTGGGATCGTTGGGCGGGGAGTGCGGGAGTGTTCATGGGATGAGAGGGGTCACTTGATGTAGTCCTGGAGCGAGAACACCGGGAGAAGCATGCCGATGAAGATGATGCCGATGAACCCGGCGATGAGGAACAGCATGAGCGGTTCGGCCAGCGCGACCGCGGTCTTGAGCTGTCGGTCCAGCTCCGACTCCGTCACGTTGGCGATGCGGACGAGTTCACCATCGAGTCGACCGCTCTCCTCGGCGACGGAGATCATCTCCATGACGGGTCCGCTGAAGAGCATGGGGCACCGGGCGAGGCTCTGTCCGAGGCGTCCGCCCTGCTGGACCTCGGTGATGGACTGGGTGATGGCGTCGGACAGGATCTGGTTGCCGAGGGAGCGTCGGGCGACGTTCAGGGCCTGGATGAGGGGGACGCCGGCGCCGATGAGGGTGCCGAGCATGCGACAGAACCGGGCCATGGCGAACCGGGCGCTCAGCGGACCCACGACCGGGGCCTTGAGGGTCCAGCCCTCCCAGACGCGACGGCCCTCCGCCGAGGTGAGCCAGTTCCGTGTCATGAGCACGCCCCCGACCCCGCCCGCGAGCACCACGAGTCCGTAGGAGCGCAGGATCTGGCTGGCGGCGACGATGACCTGCGTCAGCAGCGGCAGGGAGCCCTGCACGCTGTTGAACATCTTCTGGAACTTCGGGATGAAGAACACGAGGAGCACCGCGAGGACGACCACCGCCAACCCGAGCAGCACGCACGGGTAGATCATGGCGGTGGCGACCTTGGACTTGAGCTCCTTGTCCCGGGACTGGAAGTCGGCGATCTGGGCCAGGACGACGTCGAGGAAGCCACCGGCCTCTCCGGCCTCGACCATGGCGGTGTAGACCTTGGGGAAGGTGTCGGGCGACCGCGCCATCGCCTGGGCAAGCGACATGCCGTCGACGACCAGTCCATGGATCTCCCGCCATTTGGCGGCGGCGATGGGGGTTGATGCCTCCTTGCCGAGGATCAGGAGGGCCCGGCTGAGCGGCACGCCGGCGGAGAGGAGGCTGGAGAGGAGGCGGGTGAAATTCTCGAGATCCGCCGCGGTGACGCGCTCGGGTCCGAGGGACAATCGGAATCCCTTCGACGGCGCGGCCGGGGACGATTTCGAGGCGCCGGCATTCCTCTCCGTGAGATTCACCGGCCGCAGGCCCAGAAGTTCGATCTGCTTGAGCGCCTCCGGACGTCCCGAGGCCTCCACTTCCCCACGGGTGAGGACGCCGTCGGTCTGCAGGGCTCGATAGTCGAAGGTCGGCATGGCGACGTTCAGGCGGTCGGCGTGCCGGAGGCCTCCGTCCCAACCGACTCCTCCTCCGTGTCCGTCTCTGGAGCCCTGCCCTGGGGCGGAGCCTCTTTGTCGGTGGTGACGCTCAGGGCCTCCTCGACCGTGGTGAGGCCCCGGGCGACGAGGCGCCATCCATCCTCGGCCAGGGTCTGCATGCCGGCCGCCCGGGCGGCGTTCCGGATCCGGTCGGTCGAGGCGCGCTCCAGGATCAGGGTCCGCATGGCCTCATCGACATCCATCCACTCGAACAGCGCGTGGCGTCCGAAGAACCCGGTCCCGCGGCACTCGCGGCATCCGACGGCCCGACGCAGCGGAGCGTCCGCCCCGATCCCCATCTTCCTCCGGAAGGCCTCGGCGTGGGTGGAGGTGTCGGGTTCGGCGCAGTGGGGACAGAGCACCCGGACCAGACGCTGGGCGAGGACGGCCTCGAGGGACGAGGCCACCAGATAGGGTTCGACGCCCATGTCGACCAGACGCGTCACCGACCCCGGGGCGTCGTTGGTGTGCAGCGTGGAGAAGACGAGGTGGCCGGTGAGCGAGGCCTGGACCGCGATCTGGGCGGTCTCGCGGTCCCGGATCTCACCGATCAGGACGACATCAGGATCGTGACGCAGCACCGACCGGAGTCCACGGGCGAAGGTGAGGCCGGATTTCTCCGAGACCTGGATCTGGTTGACGCCCTTGAGCTGGTATTCGACGGGGTCCTCGATGGTGATGATCTTGCGGACGGTGTCGTTGATCTCGTTGAGCGCGGTGTAGAGCGTGGACGTCTTGCCGCTGCCGGTGGGGCCGGTGACGAGGATGATCCCGTGGGGCAGGCCGAGGACCCGGCGGAAGGACGCCAGCTGGCCGGGACCGAGACCGATCTCGGAGAGCTTCCGGAGGGTCGAATTCTGTCGGAGCAGACGCATCACGACCGCCTCGCCGTGGAGCATCGGGATGATCGAGACGCGGATGTCGACCTCCGCCTCCTCGATCCGGACCTTGATGCGGCCGTCCTGGGGGAGGCGCTTCTCGGCGATGTTGAGATGGCTGAGGATCTTCACCCGCGAGACGATGGCGGGCTGGAAGCGCTTGAGGGAGGGGGGGACCGGGATCTCCTGGAGGTCGCCGTCGATGCGGTAGCGGATGCGGAATTCGTCCTCGAAGGGCTCGAGATGGATGTCGGAGGCCCGGAGATCGATGGCGTCCTTGAGCACCTGGTTGACGAACCGGATGATGGAGGCCTCGTCCTCCTGTCCCGATTCGAGCTGGTTGTCCTCGGCCATCTCGTCGAGGACCTGCAGGCTCTTGTCCTCGTCGAGCGTGCCAATGGTGTCGGCACCGACGCCGAGGTTCTTCTTCATCCCCCGCAGGATCGCCTCGCGGGGGGCCAGCACCGGCTGGAGGTCGAGTCCCGACAGCGTCCGGAGCGTGTCGAGTCCGCGGGTGGAGAAGAGGCGGCAGGTGGCGATCTGGACGTGGGATCCGTTTCGGCGCAGGGGCAGGAGCTCCTCCTTGAGGAGGATCCGGGCCGGGAAGAGGGAGAGGACCTGTCGATCCGCCTCGAGGGTGTCGAGGGCATCGAAAGGGACGTCGTATTCCCGGGCCAGCCACTGGAGCACCTCGGTCTCGCTGGCGGGGGTGGGAGTGCCATGGCCGTTGCCGCCGTGACGTTGGCGATGGAACGCTACGGCATCGGTCATCGACAGCTGCCGTTCGGCCACGAGCGGATGCAGTGGCGAGTCGCTGGGCAGGGGTTCGGTGACGGCCATGGGGATCGGGGGGCGATGCGGAACGGTCGGGAAACGACAACCCAGGGGAGGGTTCCGGCCCTGCCCCTGGGTTTTGTGGCGTTCCGGCGGACTATTTGAGGAGTCCCACCAGGACGGCGGTGGCTTCCTGTTTCACGGAGAGGACCTGACGGAGATCGTCCTGGGCCTTCTCGAGGGCGGCCTCCTTCTGTTTCTGGG
>CAZZKQ010000251.1:3338-5504 GCA_964654875.1 uncultured Verrucomicrobiota bacterium
ACTCCGTCATAGGCGCGATAGGCGGCGAGCTTGGCCTTCACATCGTCGGCGGAAGCGCCGCCGTCGAGGGCACGTTGGAGCGCTTCGCCCTCGGGACTGGGCTGTCCACCCCAGCCCCCACGACCCCCGGGACCTCCACCGGGTCCACCCTGTCCACCGGGACCGCCGCCGCGGCCCCCGCCGAAGCCACCAAGGCCGCGCATCGTGCCGCGTCGGGCCTCGTTGATCTTGTTGATTCGGCCCTCGATGACGCCCCACTCGGCGTCATCCTTGATGCCAAGCTGCTCACGGTAGCGGGTCATCATCATCTGACGCATCTGCTCGGGATCGAAGTTCCCGCGCTGGCGTCCGCCGCCACCGGGGCCACCGGGGCCACCGGGGCCACCGGGACCGGCATTGCCGGGCGCGGCGTCCTGGGCGGTGAGGGGTTGGAGGCAGACACCGAGGGTGAGGAGGGCCCCGGTCAACAGGGTGCGGAATGAGGAGGCATTCATGGACTGTCTTGGGATATGAGGTTCGACTGCGTTGCGAATTCCCTGAGACAGACCTTGTTGTCCCGAGGGTGGTTACAGCGAAGTCGGACGCGGACGCGGCAGGCCTGAACCGTCAGGCAACCGAACCCCGGGTCAGGGAGAGATCTCCGCATCGCTGGGATCCCAGAGCCGGAACCAATAATTCCGGAGCTTGTCCGGCACGCCCAGGGATGCCAACTGGCCCAGAAGATCCTCGGCGGCCTCGCTTCCGCCCGGAAACGGATCGGAGATCAGCAACAGGGTCTTCACCCGGACCTCCGCCCCGAAGACAGGAAGCATGGAATAGTCGGGATGGAGGATCGCCAGGGAGCTGCCGGCCTCGGCGGTCGTGAGCAGGACGTCGGCGGGAGGGTCCTTGGCGCCGATGAAGTCCATCACGCTGCCGATCGGGACAAATCGAACCCGTCGACGGGTCCGGGGTTCGGTGAGGTGGTTCCGGACGATCAGCCGGGTCGCCCGGTCCTCGCCGGACTCCACCACCGCAATCCGGATCTCCCGTTTCGAGTCCCGGTCCAGCAGTTTGACCTGGTTGGGAAGGTCCCGGTCCCGGACCAGCACGGCGAGCGGCAGTTCCTCGATGTCGATCTGGTTTCGGAACGGAATCGAGGCGGCGGATCCCGGTACGATGCCGCCCACGACACAGTCGAGTCGGTTGGATCCCAGCAGTCCCTCGAGTTGTTTCAGGGACCCGGGCAGGACCTCCAGACGGGCGTCGAGGGTCCGCGCCAGGTACTTGAGGAGATCGATGTCGTGTCCGACCCAATCACCCTGGTGGTTGAGGAACACCCAAGGCGGGTTGTTGGTGACGATACCGGCCCGCAGCGAGCGGTCGGCGGACGGCCGGGTGGCGTCGGGCAGCCGGGTGTCGGTTGGGACCCCGATGACGACAGGTTGGAGACTTGAGAACAGGGACGGCCGGTCGAGGAGTGTTTCCGGTCGGGTCCCGGCACCGTTCAGGAACCTGGATAGAAGGGAATGTCCGAAAAGGGCAGAGCCGAGTCCCAGTCCGGACGCCACCACCAACGTGCCCAGGACCCGCGTCATGCGCCATCGCAGGCATCGCCGCTCGGCGGCCAGCAGCACCAGGGTCCCTGTCGTGGTGGCGATGAGGGTCTCGACGCACCCGATCCGAGTGATCCAGTCCGAGACTGCGAAATAGAGGTTCAGCATCTCCGACGGCAGGCCGAGCTCGCCAAGGCCTTCGCTGATGGCCGCACCGGGGGCTCCCAGCGAGGCTGGAAGTGCGGTGATGAGGAGAAAGAGGGTCTGTTCGATCGAAAGGGGCGTCCCCTTGAACCATGCGGCGAACGGGAGGTAGAGCAGGTTCAGGTGCTCCCCGAGCGAAAAGATCAGGAGTGCCAGCGAGGCGACCGCGGTCAGGCCGTCCGCCGTGGGCTGGACGTCCTCATTCCCCTCGCGGGTGTCGAGGATGAACCGTTCGAGGTTCCTGCAGAGGAGGGGCAGGGCGAGGATGATGTTGCCCGTCGTCACCGAGATGATGACGGGTTCCCGGAGGATCCGGACCACGGCCGACAGACCGAATGGGGCTGACGCGAGGTAGAGTCCGGGGTAGAGGACTCCCCCGTTGACCAGCAGGGTCACCAGGAACATCGCCAGAAGGCCGACCAGTTTC
>CAZZKQ010000252.1:0-5503 GCA_964654875.1 uncultured Verrucomicrobiota bacterium
AATGGCCGATCATCATCCAGAGCCTGTTCCTCAAGTGGCAGGGCGAGCCGATGTCGCCGGCGGAGCTGGAGGCGTATTGCGGTCGGCTCCGGGACATCGTCGCCGCGGGCGGGGTCATCCGGGAGGTTCATGCCTACACGATCGCGCGTCCGACCCCGGAGGCCGCGGCCACGCGGCTGAGTCCGGAGGAACTCGAGGCCGTGGCGGCCACGATCCGGTCCCGGACCGGACTCCCGGTGTCGGTCTATGCCTGACCCCCGACAGGCCCGGGGAGCGAGGTCGATCGCCGCGTGGCGTCGACATGTCCGGGAGGCGTTGGAGGCGGGGGCCCGATCACCGTTCTACCTGTTTGCCTCGGCCCCCTATGAGGCGGCCGTCCATCGCCTCGAGGGTCTCGACTACGGGAGACCGGCCCGATTCTGGCTGTCCGCAAAGACCCAACCGTTGCCACCGCTCTGGCGTTGGTGGCGGTGGCGCGGAGGGATCGAGGTCGTGAGCGAGTTCGAGTTCCGCGGTGCGCTTCGGGCGGGGTTTGGACCCGATCAGATCCTCGTCAACGGCCCCGCCAAGCATCGGTGGCTTCCCGGGGTGTCGCGGAAGGGGCTTCGGGTCCACTTCGATTCCCTCGGGGAACTCGAGGCACTGCTCCCGGTCGCCCGGAAACACGGCTGGCGGGTGGGATTGCGGCTCAGGACACCGGTCGAGATCGATGCCGAGGATCCGGACTGGGCCTATCCGTTCGGACTGGAGCCCGCCGAGGTTCCCGTCGCTCTGACGCGGCTGGCGGGGCAGGGGCTCGACGCCGAATCCGTCCACATCCATCTGAAGACGAATCTTCCCGACGTCACCACCTTCCGGCTGGGGCTCGATGCAATTGCCGGGGTCTGTCGGGACACCGGATGGCGACCCCGGTTCGTCGATGTCGGGGGTGGATTGGCTCCCGCGGGTCCAAGGGGATTGGACGGGGTGCCCTTCGATCGTGGGCTGGATGTCGAACGGCACGCCGCGGAGGTGCGGCGCATGGTGTCCCGGATGCCCTGGGTCGAAGAGGTCTGGCTCGAGCATGGACGTCATCCGGCCGCCGACTCCGGTGTCCTGGTGGTGGGAGTCCTCGATGTGAAGGAGCGGCTGGGGCGTCGGCTCCTGATCTGCGATGGGGGGCGGACCCTGAATGCCATGGTGTCGGTCTGGGAGGAACACGATCTGGAGGTGTTGGAGGCCCGACGCGGTCGGACGGTTCCGACGGCGGTCCACGGACCGACCTGCATGGCGTTTGATTGTTTGGGACGACGGGATCTGCCGGCCTCGGTCCGTCCGGGAGATCATCTGGTTTGGTTCGATGCCGGGGCGTATCACCTGTCGTGGGAGACGCGGTTCTCGCATGGATTGGCCGAAGTCTGGTGGGACGAGGGCAGGGGGCCCTGCCGTGTCCGACCCGCGGAGCGGTTTGACCACGCTGCCGCGTTGTGGTGCTGAGGCAGGGCGTGCCTTGCGGACCCGGTTCCGGGTATGTCTCGGTTCTGCGGTGGTTGGGACTTTCCACCGGGGTCCGGAGTCGACTACCACAACGGGCGCATGATTCCCCCGGTCCGTCGGTCCCTGAGCCCCTGTGTCGTGGCTCTGTCCCTCTCCCTGTGCGGAACCGCCACCGCGGACGAGTCCGTGGTGGCGTCCCTGGTGTCGGGTACGACGATCGCGGGTGCGGTCGACACCTCGGCGCAATGGAAGCCGGGTCCGGGTAGCACCATGGCGACCCGGGGGTTGAACACGCCACCGAGCCACTACAACGGGTTCAACCTGGAGTTTGTCGAGCTGCGTCTGGAGAAGCCCTTGGACGACGCCGGATGGAGTTCCGGATACAAGGTGGAGATGTGGTATGGCCAGGATGCGGACTGGTTGCCGGGCGCTCTGGCCCCGAACTTCGCAGTGAAGCAGGCCTACGTGTCGCTCCGGGCTCCGGTGGGGAATGGGTTGGATTTCAAGGTGGGCCAGTTCGACGCCATCATCGGCTACGAGTACCTGGCGCCGTATGTGAACCCGAACTTCTCCCGGAGTCTGGGCAACTGGATCGAACCGTTCTCCCACACCGGCGCACTGGCCACCTATGAGGCGGCATCGTGGATCACGCTGACCGGCGGTGTGGCCAATTCCGCCTACGGCGTGATGAACACCAAGCAGCCTTGGGCGTACCTGCCAACCTATGGTGTGGGACAGTTGCCGACGGGGCCGTATCCGAAGGGCGACGGGATTCTGACCTACATGGGACTTGTCACGCTGAAGGCTCCGGAGACTTGGGGTTTTCTGTCAGGTGGCACCCTCACCGGGGGTATCGTGGAGGGCGGGGCCAAGGGCAAGCAGGGCTCCATCAACTACTATGCGGGCATCACCGTGCCGACCCCGATCCAAGCGGTCACCCTCGGCTTCGCCTACGACTACAATGCCCATGCCTGGGATGATGTGACCTTCAACAACACCTGGGCCCAGGCGTTGGCCGGATATGCCTCGTGGCAGATCGTCAAGGATCTGAAGCTCAATGTGAGGGTTGAGTATGCGGACTCGAGCCAAACTGCGACGGGAGTCTGGATCCTGCCCCTGCCCGGTGAGGCCGATGGATATGTCGTGGGCTCTCCCGAGCGGCTCTTTGCCGTCACGGGAACTCTCGAGTATGCCCTTTGGGCGAACGTGGTGTCGCGGATCGAGATCCTTTGGGATCGGGACCTCCGGCGGGACAACGCCTTCAACGGGAACAACAACGCGGTCCTGCTGATGGCGGAGATCGCGTATCGCTTCTGAGGGTGGACGTGCTTCGGGGTGAGGAGGCCCTCCGTGGACAAATCCGTGCAGTGTTTCGGGGAGGCTGACCAAAAAACGCCACGACTCCTCGGGGTCGTGGATGGGTCCGGAAAAAATAACCCCTGAAAACCCCGTGAAACCCTTGTTTTGGATCCGTTCGCGGTGGGGTTTTTGGGGGTTGGCACCGGTGGTGCTCCCTTGGGATCCGGCTGGATGGAAAGAGGACCTCTGCCATCGGGCCTCGTCGCACGCTTTTGCGGTGCGATCCATCACACCCAGATAACACACCAAACTATGAAGGAATTCCAAGCAACCAACGCGTTGAACCTCCAAGTCCGTTCCGGGTCCCGTCCGTTCTGGACCTCGGCCCTGGCGACGGCCGGCCTGATCAGCCTGGGCTCAGTGGCCCTCGCCGACGAGAGCCCGGTGTCCACTCTCGTCAGTGGTACGACCATTGGCGGTGCGGTAGAGACCTCGGCCCAGTGGAAGCCGAGCACCGGCAGCACCATGCCGACCCGCTTCGCGAACACGGCTCCTGACCACTACAATGGATTCAACCTGGAGTACGTGGAGCTGCGTCTCGAGAAGCCCCTCGACGACGCCCAGTGGAGCGCCGGCTACAAGGCCGAGATGTGGTTTGGCCAGGACGCCAGCTGGCTTCCTGGTTCGCTCGGTCCGAACCTCGCGATCAAGCAGGCCTACGTCAGCCTCCGGGCGCCGCTTGGCAACGGGCTTGATTTCAAGATCGGCCAGTTCGACACGATCATCGGCTACGAGACGCTCTCGGCGTACGCCAATCCCAACTTCTCGCGCAACCTGGGCAACTGGTTGGAGCCCTATTCCCACACCGGCATCCTCGGTTCCTACAAGGTGTTCGATTGGCTGGGGCTCAACGGTGGCATCGCGGACGGCCAATACACCGTGATGAACCAGAAGCAGCCGTGGGCCCAGCTTCCGTATGGCTTCCCTGGCGTTCCGCCCCCCGGGCCTGCCGCGCCCAAGGGCAATGGCAAGCTGACCTATCTCGGATCCGTGGTGCTCACCGCTCCCGAGAGCTTCGGCTTCCTGCAGGGCGGCACCCTGACCGGTAGCATCGTCGACGGCGGCCAGACCTTCTCGCCGAATTCGATGAACTACTATGTGGGCCTCACCATCCCGACCCCCATCAAGTCGGTCACCCTCGGCGCCTCGTATGACTACGTGACGAGCAGCTACGCGGCCAATAGCTGGGCTCAGGCCATCGCGGGCTACGTCTCCTGGCAGATCACGGAGAAGCTGAAGTTCAATACGCGGACCGAGTATGCCAACTCGGGCACCACCCCAGGTGGTGTGTGGATCCTGCCGTTGGCCGGCGAGGCCGATGGCTACAAGGCCGGTTCTCCCGAGAAGCTGTTCGCGGTCACCGGCACCCTGGAATACGCCCTCTGGGCGAACGTCGTGAGCCGCCTCGAGGCGATCTGGGACCACAACCTCGTCGGCACCGGCATCTCCGGTCCGTTCAATGGCAGCAACAACGCCGTGCTGCTCCTGGCCAACATCGCCTACAAGTTCTGACGATTCTGTCCAACCCTGTTCCTTCTGACCCCCTCCGGTTTTTGCCGGAGGGGGTTTTTCATTTTTGGATCGGTGACGGATCGTGAAGAGGCTCCGTGTGGAATCCTCGGGCGGCCAACCTTTGCCCACCTACTGCTTGTAGGTCTTTCCGGTCAGGTCGGAATCCTCCCAGCCGCGCCGACTGTGGAACGCCCACCAGTCGAACTCATCCTTCTGTCGCCGCTCTGCCGCAGCATGGCAGTCGGCGAAAATGAGGTTCAATTTGTCCTCGTGGGCGGACTTGTTCCAGGTCCAGTAGGGAATCTCCCACACCAGGACCGCCCGTGAAGGACTCACGACATCGTTGTCCTTCCGTCCACTGACGGGTCGACGTTCCTCATACGTGCCGTCCTTCTTCAGGTAGATGTGGTTCCAGATGTAGGTGACGTGGTCGTTGTCGCGCAGGAAGTCCTTGGTCATGCCGGCGACGGGGTCCTTCACCTTGATTCCGGACGGGCAGGTGAAGGTGCTGGCCGGGGGCATCCGGACGGTCTTGCTGGTGTAGTTCGTGGGCTTGTTGGAGTTCCGCACCAGATAGGGTTCGAGGATCTCGGGCAGCCAGACGTTGTCGGGACGCAGCGCGTGGTCCCCGGCCCAGGCCCGGCCCCAGTTCCGGACCAGCGGGAACCGGGCGCTGTAGTCCGAGGCATACATCGAGGTGGCGATGCCGATCTGCCGTTGGTTGTTGAGGCAGTAGGTCTGGTTGGCCTTGGCCCGGGCCTTGGCGAGGGAGGGCAGGAGCATCCCGGCAAGGATGGCGATGATGGCGATGACCACCAGCAGCTCGATCAGCGTGAACCCACGGGGACAGTGGCTTGCACCGTGGAATGATCGGGGACTCATGATTCTGTGGTCCGCCAAACCGGCTGGGGGAGTCAAGCGGCATCCCGGGACGAAGGGGGCGGCGCTCCTTCGGGCATCGCATTGGGTTTAACGGTGGCCTGAGGGGCTCGACGGCACGTGATTCCATGACCCGACCCATGCGGTCCAGAAACCGATCCCAACCCCGCCTTCCGAATCGTCCCGGTCCGATGCCCCAGGAGTGGCTCGGCGGGCTTGCCCGTGACGTCCACGTGCATTTTTATTGCATCGAAACCCAGCCAATCCCCAAGCCTGA
>CAZZKQ010000253.1:0-5486 GCA_964654875.1 uncultured Verrucomicrobiota bacterium
CGGCTGCCGCCTCGGCCTCGGCCTCGGCCACCCTCTCCTGGACCACCTCGAGCATCCGGGGATCGCTGCCGATTCCCGGGGTGTACCAGACCCGTCGCCCCTCGCGGACGGTCGGATTGATCCAGGTCGATTGCCCCGACCGCATCCGGGATGCCACCGTCTCGGGCGATTCCCCCAGCAACACAGGGATGTCTTCCTGGCTGTGGAGACCATCGCTCATGAAGAACGGGACGACCACCAGATCCCCAGTGGCACAGCTGCGGAGGCAGTCCTCGATGCGGGGATCCTCCTCCATGAAGACTCCGTGGACCTCGGCATAGATCCCCAGACGTCGGATCTCCGAGACCTGGACCTCCACCGACTTCCTGGAGTTCTCGTTGTTGCCCGTTCCGTGGCCCGCGATGTACAGGCTGGTCCGACCGGGTTCCGGTGGCGGGCCCGAGGCCCCGGGAAACTGGGTCACGATCCCACGAGCCCTCTCGAGGATCAGCTGCGTCATGGACACATGGGTGCCCACCGGAAGGCAGTAGTACAGGTCCTGGCCGCCGACGCGCCGCTGCCGGACCTGCTGGCCGGCACCGTCGATCATCCCCATCTCCCTGGGGATCACCTCCTCCGTGAAGTAGCCCTCGCTGATGAACATCGGGACGATGAAGACCCGGGGGGACACCACCTGCCGGAGGCATCCGCAGAACGTCGGCTGTTCCTTCCAGAACCCGGTGGCCACCTCGGCGAAGAGACCGGTCCGGCGGACCCGAGCGGCCTGCTCGCGCACGGGCCGCGACGAGTCGGCGTTGAGGGTGGAGCCGTGACCGAGGAGCACCAGGGCCGCGTCGGGACGACGGCGGGACACCCGGGATCCGCCGACGGGAACCCGGCCGGCACCCATGCCCAACGCCGGATCCCCTTCACCGGAGGCCTCCATCAACCCTGGGGAGGAAAGGCGTTCTGCTCGGTCTCCATCCACCGGGTCGCGTAGTGGATCAGCGCGGTGGAGTCGGGGAGCTTGAGCTTGTCCTTGATGTGCCCACGGTGGACGTCGACGGTCTTCGGACTGAGCCCGAGCTCGCCGGCGACCTCGCGGGTGGTCATGCCCTGACCGATGAGGCGGAAGACCTCGAACTCGCGGTCGGTGAGGTCGGCGATCCCGGGTTGCGATCCCGCCTTCGTCGGGCGGCCGAGGCTCTTGACCACCTTCTCCGTGATGGCGGGGCTGAGGTAGATGCCGCCACCGAGGACCTTGCGGATCGCGACCATCAGCTCCTCGCCTCCGGCACCCTTCATGATGTAGCCCTGCGCTCCGGCCTTGAGGGCCCGTTCGGCATGGAGGTCCTCGCCGTTCATCGAGAGGATCAGGATGGCCAGATCCGGGAACCGGGCCCGGATGTCCCGGACGAATTCCATGCCGCTGCGGCCGGGCATGTTCATGTCGGTCAACAGCAGGTCGGGAACGATCCTGTCGAGCAGTGTCATCGCCTCGGCCGGATTTCCCGCCTCGCCGCAGATCTCGAGGTCGGACTCCCGGCCGATGAGCTGGGCGAGCCCGAGGCGCAGGATGGGATGGTCCTCGACGAGCATGATCCGTCGGCGCGGGACCGCGGGTGCAGGTGGCGTCGCGGACGCGGTGGGCTCCGGAACGACGGCCTTGGTGTCGCGTTTGTCCTTCGATTTCATACGGCTTTCCACAGCGAGCAGGTGATGCGCAGTCCCCGGCGTGGCGCCGGACCGACCTCGAGGGTCGCACCGATCATCTCGGCGCGGTACTTCATGACCCGCATCCCCATGCCCATATCGTCACCATCGGGACCGGAAAATCCACAACCATCATCTTCGACCGTGAGGACGATCCGCGGGGATCGCTGGGCGAGGCGGATCTGGACCCGACCCGCCCCGGAATGCTTGAGCGCATTGTTCACCGCCTCCTGGGCGATCCGGTAGAGCTGGGTCGCCACGGTGACCTCCTTCAGCAGCACCGGCCGCGGACACAGGAAACGGCACTGGACCCGGGTCATCGTCCGCACCCCCATCGCCAGCTCCTCGAGGGCACGCATCAGGCCATCGTCCTCGAGCGGCACCGGAGAGAGCCCATGGGAGAGGAGCCGCGCCTCGGTGACCGCCTCACGGAGCTGATGCGTCAGGTTCTGGACCTGCGGCTGGAGGTTCGGAGCCTTGCTCCGGACATCGCTCGCAAGCGCCTGTCCGAACAGCTCCAGCGCCGTGAGCCGCTGTCCCAGCCCGTCATGGAGATCCCGTCCGAACCGACGCTGCTCCCGCTCCCGGGCCTCGAGCGCCTCCTTCTCCAGCTCCAGACGCTCGGTGATGTCCATCAGGGTCCCGACCACCTTCACCGTCCGACCCCGCCGGGCCGCCACCGCCTCCCCGACCACCTGGACATGCCGGACGCGTCCATCCGGACGCACGATCCGGCACTGGAGGTCGTAGCCGATGCCGCGCCGGACCAGCTGGGCGATCGTCGACTGCACCCGGGCCCGGTCGTCGGGGTGGACGAATCCGTCGACGAATCGTTCCAACGAGAGCCGTTCCTCGATCCCCAGACCGAGGATGCGGTAGACCTCGGTGGACCAGCTGGCACGCGGCTGGGATTCGAGGATGACCTCGTAGCTGCCGAGCTGGGCGATCTTCTGGGCGCGGGCAAGACTGGCCTCGCTCCGCCGCAGGGCATCGGCCGTCTGCTTCCGATCGATGAACTGGCCGATCTGTCCCCCGAGGCTGCCGACGAGTCCGATCAGCTCCGGATCGGCGTCGAGGGAACGGGTGCTGTAGAAGACCATGACGGCCAGGGTCCGGCCCTCGAATCGTGCCGGGAAGGCGAGTGCCGACCGGAGACGGGCCCTCGAGGCGGATCGGCGACGGCTGAACCCGGTGCACGACGACAGGTCCGAGACCCAGCAGGGTTCGCCGGCGGGGAGGACCTGTCGGGCCAGCCATGCCGGATCCCCCAGCCGGGGCGACCAACCCTGGTTGATGAAGTCCGCAAGCGCCGGCGACGGCGCATGCCACGCCTTCAGGATCCTCAGTCCACCCGTCTCCCCATCCGCCTCCCAGAACTCCCCCGCCCGCCACCCCAGCGACTCCGCGACCGACCGCAGCAGCTCCGGGACAGCCTCGTCGAGGCTCTGGGCCGCCGCCAGGATCCGCGCGGCCTCGAACTGCAGCCGCGCGAGGATCTCCCCCTTCCGCTGGTCGGTCACGTCCTGCAGCGTGCCGGCGACACGCTGGATCCGGCCGTTCGGAACCGCCAGCGTCTCCACGAGGCTCTGGACGTGCCGCACCGATCCATCGGGACGCACCACGCGGAACTCCAGGGTGTAGCGGTCGCCCCGACCCTCCATCCTGCGGATCGAATCCCTGAGGCGTGCACGGTCGGCCGGATGCACATGCCGCCCGATGAACTCGTCGAGGCTCAACGGTCCCTCGGCGGGGTCGCGTCCGACGATGCGGAACATCTGGGCCGACCAGCGGAAGGACCGCTTGGAGCGGAACGAACCCGTGAAGCTGCCCAGGTGCGCGATCTCCTGGGCCCGCGCGAGTCCGCCCTCGCTCTCCCGGAGCGCCAGCTCGACGCGCTTGCGCTCGGTGATGTCGCGGACGAAGGCCGTGAAGATCGTGCGACCCGGAAGCCGGACCTCGCTCAGGGACAGCTCGATGGGAAACTGCCGCCCCTCCTGGCGTCGCCCCTGCACCTCCCGTCCCGCACTCAGGGGCCACGCCCCCGGATCCCCCAGCCCCCGGGGGATCAGCTGGCGCAGGGGCCTGCCGACCACCTGCGACTCGGACAGGCCGAAGATCTGCTCGGCGGACCGGTTGAAGGACTCCACGACGCCGTCGATGTCGGTCGTGATGATCCCGTCGGCCGCCGTGTCGAGCATCGCGGACAGCCGCGCCTCCCGGTCCCGCACCTGCTCCTCCACCTGACGTTCGGCCGTGACCTCCAGGTGCGAGACCACCGCGCCACCCCGTCCCCGGGTGAGGGGCGTCACACTCATGAGGAACCACCGCCGCTGGCCCGGACACTGGCAGGAGTACTCCGTCATGAATCCGGAGCTCTCCCCCGCAAGGACCGCCGCGATGCCCTCCGCACCGGTCCGATCCGTCCGGGACCACACCGACGAACGCCGACAGACCTCGAGATAGTCGGTGCCGACCGAGGATCTCGGCAGGTCCACCACCCCCTGCTCCCGGGCGAATCGATCCCACGCATCGTTCGTGGCCATCACCACGCCGTCCCGGTCCAGCAGGGCGATGTGGGACGGCAGGGCGCTGAGGATCTCCTGGTTGATCGCCTGGGCCTCGACCGCCTGACGCCGCAGCCGGGCCTCGGTCAGCTCCCGCTGCACCACCGACGGCAGACGCCCCAGGTCGTCCTTCCGCACGTAGTCGTGCGCCCCCGCCTTCATCAGGGCCACCGCGTTGTCCTCGCCGATCGTCCCGGAGACCAGGATGAACGGGACGTCGAGCCGGGAATCCTGGAACACCGACAGCGCACCGCTGGCGCTGAACTGCGGGAGGTTGAAGTCCGAGATCACCAGATCCCACGGACTCGAATCGAGCGCCGCCTTCAGCTCGGGGGCCGTCTCGACACGCCGCCAGTCCACTTCATATCCCGCCCGGCGAAGGCTCCGGACCACCAGATGGGTGTCGTTCTCGGAATCCTCGACGACCAGGACGCGAAGATGCATCGGCTACAGGACGCTCGGTGGAGACTCGTTCAGACCCGGCCTGCAATCGCCCAACCACCGCCACGGCGGCGGCAGGCGGGACGATGCGGACTCGATGCCGAATGAAGCCACCCGGCCTCGGACCCTGCCAGCCGAAAGATCCGCAACTTCCCCGGATGAGCCCCGGGACCCATGGGATCCCGGGGTCCAGGCCGTCCGACCGCTGCCTCAGGGACCCACCACAACCGTCAGCGAGGTCGCCCGATTCAGCGCCGGAGTGTACCGGGCATTCTCGAGGGACACCCCGGACACCGTGAAGGTGAGCTTCGTCGACCGCGTCACCCGGGGGGAGGCGATCTCCACCACGCCGTTGGCATCTGTCTTGATGCCCCGACTCTGGGTCAGCGATCCCAGCCAGGAACCGGTCACGACCGCCCCGGCGACCGGGGATCCGTCAGGATGGGTGATGCGGACCGTCGCATACGCGACACGAGAGAGACCGCTGGCCACGGTCCGGACCGTGATCGATCCGACGCAGATCTCGCGCTGCACGACCGTGATCGAGGTCGTGACGGAGGATTCGGCCCCCTGGTTGTCGACCACCGTGAGGGTCACCCGATGGACCCCGGGGCGACTGAACTCCCGGCGCACCATCGGTCCCGTCACCACCTCGCCATCCCCGAAATCCCAACGATGGGCGATCACCGCCCCATCCGGATCCACCGACCGGGATCCGTCGAACACCACCGCAAACGGGGCATATCCCGAGGTGACATCGGCCGAAATCACAGCCTGGGGTGCGAGATT
>CAZZKQ010000254.1:0-5468 GCA_964654875.1 uncultured Verrucomicrobiota bacterium
GCCCTCGGACCGGCCGGGCCTCCTCTGGAAGACGGTGAACGGGATCACACGGTCTCCCTCCATTCCGAGGACCTCCCCGTCCAGGATCATCGCCCCGGGGAGCTCTCGGGCTGCGGTGACGAGTTCCGGGAACGTGGCGGTGATCTCCTTGAGATCCCGGGTGAACAGCGCGACCCGGTCCCCGTGCTTGTGGAGCTGGCAGCGGATGCCGTCGTATTTGTCCTCGATCCAGACATCGATCTGGCCGGCGGTCGGAACCCATCCCGAGGCCCGCTCCAGGATCGAGGCCGCGTCGGGCTCCGGGGAGGCCAGCATCACCGAGATGGGCCGGAGCGGGATCAGGGCCGCCTCGTGCAATCGACCCTCGCGGGCCATCCGGGCTCCTTCGCCGAGGTCTCCCAGCACCTGGACTGCCTGACGCAGGGTGTCGATGGGGACGTCGAACGCCTGGGCGACCGCCTCCTCGACCAGGCCGTCCTTCAGTCCGATCCGGAGGTTGCCCGTGAGGATTTTCACGAGGAACCGGGCCTCCGTCGGGTCGCAGCGGCGGAGCGACTGCGACAGGAGCTCCTGTCGCTGCGTGGGCCCGGAGGCCACGGACAGGGTGTCGAACAGGGTTCCGACCTCCTGGAGGCTGGGCGCTGCGAGCTGTCGGGGTCCGGCGTGTTCCGCGATCAGCGCACCGATCGTGTCCCCGGTGTCCCCGAATCGGGCGTAGGTCTGTCGGAACCGGGCCACGGGAATCCCGAGGACGTTGACGACGGCAGCCCGGAGCAGAGCCCCGCCGACCTCGGCCGATCGGTTCGAGGCGGCGGGAAACGGGCGGCCTGTGAACCAGGTCACGACCGATCCCAGATCCCCGGCGGAGACCTCGCGGAGGAAGGTGGCCAGATGGCGGACCTTCCCGAGCTTCGAGGCGTCCTCGCCGACGAGTCTACAGGTGGCGGCGAATCGACCGAAGCCGTTGCCTCCGATCCCGGGTTCCTGAGGACGAGGCATGTCCAGTGTTGGCCGCGCGACGGTGGTGGACGCGATCGCACGGACCGGGACCGACACGGTCGGCAGATCCAGCTGCTCGAGGTGTCCCAGCGCCCGGGCGTCGATGCCGAGGCCCCGGAGATGGGAGGCGAACTCGGTGGCGAACCCGTGCAGGGTGTAGACCCGGTGGGGTGCGACGCGACGGACCATCTCGACGAGGTCCGTGAAGTCGGCATGGTCGCTCAGCGGGAATGCCGCCTCGGCCTGGTGTCGTGGAGCGCATCCGGGGTCGAGGGCCCAGCCCGTCAGGACCGCCACACGGCACGCACCGAGCCGTCGACGCAGCGCGGCCGTGTTGCCCGAGGGCGGTGCCAGGACGACGTGCCCGGAGGCCTTGCCGGGGTTCCAGGACACGTGTGTCGGGAACCGATGACCGAGGGATTCGTAGATCCGGGTCAACCGTGCGACGGGATCGGTCAGCATCACCGGAACCCCGGCGGTCTCGAGGCTCGACAGGATCTCCTGGGATTTGCCGAGGGAATAGCCGAGGAGCACCGGGACCTCGTCGTTCGCGAGGGCGTCGCGGCAGAACCTCAGGATGTCCTGCACGACCTGTTCGGTGGGTGGAAACACGTATCCCGGGCGACCGAAGGTGGTCTCCATCACGAGGACATCGGCGGGATGCGGGGTGCAGGGTTCGGCGCTCCGACCGGTCCGGAGCTTGAAGTCACCGGTGTACAGCAGCGTTCCGTGACCGTCGTCGAGGAGCGACATGGCCGAGCCCAGGATGTGTCCCGCCGGGAACAGGGTCAGGGACTGGAGCGCGATGCCGAGCTCGGATCCGGGATGGCGTCGGCCGGGCTCCAGGACGTGTTCGATGCGGTCACCGGAAACCCTGGAGCGCATGAGGCGCCGGGTGGGTTCCGTGAGGACCACCCGGGCATGGGATTCCGTGTGGTCGCTGTGGGCGTGGGACACGAATACCGTCTCCTCGGGACCGATGGGTTCGTGGGCATCGAGCCACAGGCGGGCTGCCGGGAAGTGCAGCGCGCCACGGTGGAATCGGAAGTCGGTCCGGAACATCCGCGGACACCCTACCGTCGATTTGCCGGTGGCGAAACCGGAGCCGCCTCATCGGGAGCGCGGTGCCCGGAGGTGCCGGAGGGATGATGTCCCAAAGGCTTTAGGTTCCGGTTTCAACGCCGGGAAACCACGTCAGGATTGTCGCTGGAAGGGACCCCCAAGGGTCAGCTTCCTCCGAGTGTTGCGGACTGTTGGGCGAGGCTTTGGACCTGTCCCAGCGGAGATGGATAGGTGCCTTGAGGGGCGTGGAAGAGACGGATGGGTCGTGTCACGGCACCCCGGGGAATGAATCCGAGGACGCTTCCAAGTGGGGCATTCACCGAGGTCATGGCGAGGCCCTGCGGCGCCTCTGTCGCCAGGAAAGGAATGATCTCGCCGATGCTTTCGAAATCCACGACGTCGTGTGATCCCCCGTCATGATGCAGGTGATCGGTCATGCGCCGCCAGATGCGGACCCGCCCGGGACTTCGGGCGGGTGCGGTGACGATGCGCAGGAATCCCCCGGCATTGGCCGCATAGAAGCTCGTCAGCACCTCCAGTCCACGGAGATCATCGACGGCTCCGGCATGGAACTCGGCGATGCGTTGGGGCGGTCCCAACAGGGGGGTGGATGGCGGTGCCGAGGAGTTCGGGACGAAGAGATCCCATCCCCAGACCCGGACCAGCGGGGCCCGGCGTGCTGCCGGTGCGGTCACGATCCGGACCCGGCCCGAGCCGTCGACATTGCCGGTCGCGAGGCTCACCCCTCCGTCGAACCCCGGCTCGTAGGCGTCGAACGAGGCCAGCAGGTTGCCGGTCCGACCGCTGAACGCCCGGACGGTGCCATCCGCCCCGCGTGCGCCTGCCACGATGATGTCGCTGCGGTTGTCCCCGTTGACATCCCCGGCCGCCACGTTGAGAGGCCATGGATACCCCGGTCCGAACGGCTGGAAGTCGTGGAGGTGCTTCGAGAACTTCGAGGCGCCATCGAGAACCCGGATACGGCCGCCGACGTCCGTGGCCACGATGGCGTCCGGTACGCCGTCGAAATTGACATCCCCCATGGCCACCGACGAGAAGCCGTCCTGATAGGTCTCGCCAAAGGGAAGGATCCTGAGAAGGGCTGTGGTCTGGATGGTCCCGGAATCTCCGGCGGTCTGGGGAAAGATCCGAATCTCTCCGCCTCCCACCGCATCGCAGTCCAACAGGACGGGGACTTCGGGGATGACATTGAGGATCGCCATCATGCCCCCATCCTCATGGAACAGGTTGTGGCAATGGTACACCCCCTCGCCGAGGGTGCGGTTCCAGCGGATCCGGAAGACGCTGATGGTATGGGAATCCATGTACCAGACGTCCTGGTCGAAGAAATGGGGAGGCAGGGTATATCCCGGTTCCCCGAGTCGGTAGGCCTGGGACTGGAATCTCTGCATGTGGAGATGGATCGGATGCGGGATGGGATCGAGGTTCGTCACCCTCCATTCCTCGACCCGATTGGCCCTCGGTTGGAAAACGGGAGCGTTGGGAAACACCCGTCCATTGATCTGGAACTGCTGCTCGGTCCCGATCATCGGGGATTGGAACGTCACGGATCGCGACACATCGACCGTCTCCAGCGACAGCGGTCTGTAGTCCAGGGTCGGGCTCGTCAGCACCCGGTCCCTCCAGACTGCGGGATCACCCCCTCTGCCGAAGCCGTGGATGCGGGCGAGGGGAAGGGTCCGTTCGGTGTCGAGAGCCGTGGGTTGGATGGCGGTGCCGACGAAGTATTGGATCTGTCCCTCCGCGGGTGCGGAGATGATCTCGGAAACCCGTTTTCCGGGTGCGAGGGCCACCCGGGCCTTTGGGACGGTCTGCGGGAACGACCGGCTGTCCTGGCCCGCATAGTACGTCTGTACGTTCGGGGTTCGGATGCCGTTCCAGTCCCAGTCGGCCGGGTTGCTCGAGAGAGGCTGGAAGGTTCGGATCAGGTCCCGCACGTCGAGCTGGAGTCCGATCCAGAGTTCATGCGGGCCCTTCATCCGGATGTCGGGCATGTACCGGCCATTGAGGGTGAGCTGGAACTGTTGGCTGTCGACCCCCTCGAGAGGCACCAGGGTGGGCCTCCCGGTCTTGGGATCCGGGCGCACCGACTGCGCCTGCACCATCATCAGCCGGGTTGGTACGGAGGCCAGTTGGTCGATGTCGCCTGTCCGGTCACCTACGATCAGGAAGCCGGCGAGTCCGCGGTAGACCTGTTCGGCCGTGTATCCATGCCGATGGGGATGGTACCAGGAAATCCCGTTCTCGGCGTCGGCGGGCACCTCGTACTCGTGAAGGTTGGACATCCCGGGAGGGATCGAGAGCAGCACGTTGTCGGCATTGCCCGATGGGGAGATGACCAACCCGTGGGTGTGGAGATTCGTGGGCTCATCCGGGAGGCTGTTCTTGAGCCGGATCCTGAGCCGGTCCCCGGGCTGGATGGCGAGCGTCGGCCCCACTGTTCCGTCCCCCGAGACGGCGCCCGTGGATGAAGCGCCGGCATGGAGGGTCCAGGCATAGGTGTAGAACCCATCGACCAGCGTCGGAATCCCCGGTGCCAGCGGCGAGTCGGGATTGGCCAGCTCGATCACCTGGGAGCTCGGATGAGCCTCGAGGGTGATGTCCAGCAGACCGTCGATGCTCCGGAGCTCCGGTGGGTCGGCCAATTCCTCGGTCTCCAGCCGGACCCGGAAGAACCGGGCTTCGCTGCCGATCGGGACCTCGAACGTGTCGACCGTCCCAGCCGTGGTGTGAAGCGCGAGGTCCTTCCAGACCGGCTCCTGGAGGTTTTGGCACCCCTGCCAGAGAATCCGTCGTGTGCCGGGCTCAACGACGGCCTTCAGCTGGGCCACCCCGCCGCCCGAAGACGTCCGGATTTCCAGAGACATGGCTCGGGAATGCATGCTGAAAACGCCTCCGGCGACCAGGGCCAGGAGTGTGGGCAGAACCGAGGAACGGGGCCGGTGGTCGGAGGCTGCCGTTGGAGAACAGGTATGAGAGCGCACGAGGTGATCATGAGTCCTGAACCCGACACCACCGTCAAGCCCGGGACTCTTCGCTGCAGGCCTCTGCTCGGCCCGGCGGGTGCGGGTTCCTTTCCAGTATCCTGTCCCGGTTCGATCCTGAAGCCGTGCTCCGTCCTTCCGTGGGACGCGGCTCAGGCGAGCAGACCTTGGATCACCTCGCCGTGGACGTCCGTGAGGCGTCGGTCGACGCCGTTGTGACGGAACGTCAGCTTGGTGTGGTCGATCCCGAGGAGCTGCAGGATCGTGGCGTGGATGTCGTAGACGGTCGTCGGATGGTTGCGGTCGAGCGGTTTGTAGCCCCAGGGATCGCTCTCGCCGACGGTGACGCCACCGCGGATCCCACCGCCGCAGAGCCAATTTGTGAAGCAGTACGGGTTGTGG
>CAZZKQ010000255.1:0-5462 GCA_964654875.1 uncultured Verrucomicrobiota bacterium
CGAAATCACCCCGCAGCGTCACGAAATCTGCCACCTGCGCCACCAGTCCGGTCACCGCCACAGCAGTGGTGTCCTTCGTCACCTTCAGGGACGCCGAAAGCATGCGGCCCCCGATGCCCACGCTGATCCGCTCCTGGACATCTGCGCCGGTGCTGTTGAACGCCAACCCCATGCCCGTCGCCGTCACCGAAACGAATCCCGCTCCGAGATCCAGGCTCATGGTGCCGCCTGTCGCCTGGAACGCCACGGTGCCGTCCGACTTCACCCGGAGCGCGGCCACAGCCTCCTGCAGACCGATCCGGATCGTGTCTCCCGCCTGGAGCAGGGCCGAGGCATTGGCGGAGACCGCCACCAGACTGGTTCCCGAGGCACGGATGCCAAAGTCGCCGGACAGGGTTGCGTACCCCGCGACCTGCGCCTCGAGACCTTGGATCCAGAGGGAAAGGACCCCGGGACCGACATGGATCGTGGACAGGATGGAGGCCTTCCCCACACGGATCGACACCTTCTGGGAAACCGCCGTCCCGGTGTTGTTGAATGTGATGCCGGCTTCGGCGGCGGTGGCGAAAACAAACCCCGAACCCAGATCCAAGACCGCCTTCCCGCCGGCCGACTGAAGGGCCAGGGTCCCGTTGGGATTCACCCGCAGCCCCAGGATCCCACCGGTGAACCCCGCACGGAGGCCCGACCCGACCGTCACCAAGGCCGACGCGTTCGCCGAGGCCGCAACGAGGGCGGTCCCCGACAGCCGCATCCCAAAATCGCCGGTGATCGTGACCGCACCGGACAGCGTTGCCCGGAGACCACTCACAACCATTGCGGTGACGCCCTTGTCCACCTGGACCGGTGCCGTGATAAAGGTGTTTCCAACCCGAGTCTGGATCGACTCGTTCACATCCCTGCCCGTGGTGTTGACCTGGACCCCGACTCCAGTCGCCGTCACAGACCCGAGCGACGGACCCAGGTTCAACTCCATCGTCCCACCCGTCGCCTGGAGGGCCACCCTCCCGGTCGGGGTGATACGGAAGCCCATCATACCCCCAACCAGTCCCACCTGAACCCCGCTGCCGGCGGTCAGCCGGGCCGAGGCATTCGCCGAGGCCGCGACCAGTCCGGAGGCCGAGGAACGGAATCCAAAGTCCCCCTCGATCGCGACGAAGTTGGACACCTTTGCCCGGAGGCCGGTCACCACAAGGGAGGCGCTGCCCTCGGCCACCCGGACCGGTGCCGTCACCATGCTGCCACCGGCCCGGACCCCGATCGTGCGATCCACACCCGCACCCGTCGTATTGATGGCAATGCCGGCTCCGGTGGAGGTCACCGACACGATCCCCGCACCCAGGCTCAACTGGGGGGTTCCCACCGTGGACTGCAGGACCAGGGTGCCATCCGGGTTCAGCTGGAATCCGACGGTCGCTCCTCGGACCTCCAGCCGGACGGCCGTTCCCACCTCGAGACGGATCGAGGCGCCGGTCGAGGCGGCCACCAGAGCCGTCCCGGATCGCCCGATCCCGAACGTGCCCGACACCGATCCCAGATCCGGCAGGTTCAGGGTCAGGGTCCCGAGGAAGCCCAGATGATCCCGGGCCTCGAGGGCGGACAGAGGCGACGCCGGGCCGAGAACCGCCCCCCACGACAGGACCCGGGCCACCACTCCGTCGGGACCTGTCCCCGACGCCGAGTTCCACCCCAGACCGGTCTGGGTCACCGCGGCGACGTAGCCGGTCGGGAGCCCCACCCCGGAGAACGCCCCCCCGGTCGCGACGAGAGCCGTCCAGGTCCGGGTCTCCCGAGCCGGACCATTCCGGACCCGGGACAGGGCCCAGTCGAGGGCCATCCCGGACCCATGGAATCCCACCGCGCCGGCGAGGTTCAGCCGGTTCGGATCCGACGGACCGTTGAACCGCCCCCCCATGCCCGCGAACACCGCCGCGTCGGTCAGGGAAAACACCGCCGTCCCAAGATCCACCCGCGGACCCACGCCGCCGGAAACATCGACTCCCGGAGTCAGGATTGAACGGAACCGGAATCCTGACGAGACGAGGACGAAGCCATCGACCCCGATCTCAATCGTCCCCGAAACCTGGAGCGGCGTGTTCGGAGTCACCGCAGTCAGGGAGGAATCCACCCCCAACCAATGGCTCCAGGCCAACACCGAAGCCGGGGTTCCCGCCCGATCTCCGGAGGCAAGATCCAGGTCCAACCGCAGCGATTGGATTGTCGCTGCACTGCCTGCCGGGAGTCCCACGGCCGCCATCTCCCCCGCCCGGACCACCAGTCCCACCCACCGTCGGGTATCCTCCATCGACCCCTCACCCGTGCCCAACGCCAGGGTCACGCGCGGTACCGATGCGACAAAACCAGTCGCTTGGGAGGTGTCGATTCCCCCGTCTGCCGTCCACCGGGCTCCCGAGCCCACAAACACCGAAACCCCTGACAGGTCGAAGGATGTGACTTCAATTCCGTCCTTCGAAACCTGTTCGACCGTGAGATCTCCCGTCGCCATGAAGGCATCCTGCCAACTGAAACGGGCCGCGCCTTGGATGGACAGCGGGACGCTCGCGGTCAGTTCCGACCACGGCGGTCCGGTGGCGAACAGACCCCGCCATGAAATGGGTTTGGCCTCGTTGCCCGAGCCCGCGATCCCGCCCGCGTCGCCCGTCGCCCCGTTGTAGCGGACCTGCAACCGAGTGACCTCCGCGACGACCTCCGTGACCCCGACCGCGCCCAGGTTGAATCCATCGGCCACGAGACCGATCCACTGCCGGGTATCGATGGCAGGTCGATCCGCCACACCCGCGACCGCGATTCCAAGAAAGGCATCCCGCACCGAAAACCCGACCGCCTGACTCGAGTCAATCCCACCCCCCGCATCGAACCGTCCTCCCGAACCGACGAAGAGGGTGCCCGATTGCAGCTCGACCCGGAACAGATCCAGGGCATGGGTTCCCTGTCCGCCCGACAGGGCAACGGAGGCGGTCGTCGACCGGCTCAGGAGGGTGGATCCGGCGAACAGGACTGAATTCCCAACCTCGAGCTGGAGGTTCCCGGTGAGGGAAAAGGTGCCTTGGACCAGATTCAGGGAACCGCCGAGCGCGGTGATCTGGCCGGAAAGAAGATCCCCCCGGCCGGGCAGCAGTCGGGCGGAGTCGATCGACAGGGTCATCGCACCGGAGTCCAGCCGCCACCCCTCCGCCCCTCGTGAGGCCTGCAGGACCGGGATCTCATAGGTGAGCCCACTGAAGTCGAAATAGCGTCCGCCCGCGGGTCCCATTCCACCCTCGGCAATGGTCACCTTGAGGTTGTCGACCCGGAACCCGGTCAGGTCGGAGGCCGACCCGTAGAGACCCACACTCGAGAGGGTGACCGGACCGAAGGACGGGTCGGCAAGGAATTCAAGGGTGGCGCCCGTGGCGGTGGCGTAGGGATCTCCCAACCCGGCGCCGGTGTTCAGGGAATAGCCGTTCACCGTGAGCCGGAGCACCCCGTCGATCTCGAACACCGTCGGGGTTACCGGGTCGCTGTCGCCCGCGGGCCGCACCCTTCCGGCACCTCCCACGCCTACGGTTTCGGAGGGCGGGGTCCCGGACCGCATCTCCGAACCGACCGCACTCCAGTCCTCCCCCACCCCGTCAAAGAGCCCGTCCAAGGGGTTCCCGACATCGACCACCGCGCCAAGGGCCGTTCCTGGGGCGACTGGATCCGTCCCCCAGGCCGCGACGTCCATCGCGACGGACCCGGTCGGATCGGGACGCGACAGAGCCACCGGATCCGGCAGGCCATCTCCAGCCAGCAGGATCCGCGACTCCAACGCCTCCATTGAAAACCGACCGGACATTCGGGAACGGGGCAACGCGCCCGCTCTCTATTCCCAAACGCCGTCGCGGGATCAAGGGACAAGTCCCTGACACCCCAAAAAACTTTCCTCCATCTCGGTCCAAGGCTTCCGTGGGCGGGCCGCCGAGGGCCTCACGAATGGTCCCGCTCGTCCCGCAAATCGCACGTCAACGAAGTTTCAATTTGCACGGAGGGGCTTCCTTCGTAGCGTTCGCACTCGCGGTCGTGTCCTGGGCAGGAATTCTTCGACCCGCTGGGGGAAACCAGCGGGTCCACGGGCTACGAAGCGCCTCGAATTTCCCCATGAGATCGACCTTGCTGTGTTGGTGCGCCGTGCTGATGGCATTTCTGTGGTTGGGCGTCCCGCCTGTCGCCGCCGTGGATCGGACCCAGGTGCTGCCCCTGTCCTATGGATGGAACGCCGTGTGGATGGAGGTGACACCGAGGAATCCCGACGGCAGCACGGTCACAGCCGACCAGGTCTTCGCCACGGCGGAGTCTGATCCGTTCGTCGTCGACCAGATCGCCGTCGCTTCGGAGGCAGAGAACCCCAAGCGATTCGTCACCCATCCGGCCAACACCACCCCGCAGGTCGGATGGCTCCTCTGGAAGCGGAGCCCGGGATCCGGGGAAACCGACTCCATCCTGGCCCAGCGGCCCGGCGCATTTCTGGTACGGGTCGTGCCACGGAGCGGCACGGTCCAGAATGGAACCCAGGCCGGCACGCTCCGGATCACCGGACGCACCTCATTCCAACGGCCCTCCTGGAATCGCGACCGGTTCTCGCTGGTCGGCTTCGGCATCGAGGGCGGCGTCACCTTCACTGACCTCCTCGGGGCCGCGGGATGGACCACCTCCGCGGAGAACCCGAAGGCGTTCCGACTCGACCCGGCCACCGGACAATGGGTGCCCGTCGGCTCCACCGATCCCGTCGTAGCCGGCCAGGCCTATTGGATCTCCCTGCCCTTCCAGCTGCCCGACACCCGCTACGCAGGGCCCATTGGAATCGACTTCAACGGCGCACTGCTGGGTCGCCTGGATTTCGGTCGAGGCCCGGGTGCGACCCGGATCGAAAACCCCTCCGGGGGAGGGCCCCTCCTCCCGGTGAGCACGGCGGAACTGACCCTGACCCGTCGGAACCAAGGCGCGGCGGCCAATGTCCAGGGCGTCACGCTCTCACGGATCCTCCCCACCGCCGCACAGTCCGAGGCGGCCGCCGAGATGCCCCTGTTCCGTCTGGAGCGGGTGCCCGGCCAGCTCCAGTGGCGGGCCACACCGACCGGATCGGACCCAATCTGGGAGCTGGGCACCGTGGCCCCCGGCACCTCCCAGAGCGTCACCTTCGGCCTGAGCCGCAACTGGATTGACAACGCCCCAAGGGAACACCTCTACCAGCTGCGCGTCCGGGTCGGTTCCGGCGCCATTGTGTTTGATCTCCCCGTCGTCGCCTCCGGAAACGGCCCGGTCGGGCTCGGGTCCAACCCGACATTGACCGCCACCCTCCCTGGACTCTGGATGGGCACCATCGCCATCGACCAGGTCACCAGCCTCACCGCCACCAATGGCCAACCGGTGGTGCCGACCGAGTCGACGGCATCGATCCGCATCCTGATCCATGTCGGAAC
>CAZZKQ010000256.1:0-441 GCA_964654875.1 uncultured Verrucomicrobiota bacterium
ACCCGAGGTGCCCTACAATCCCGGACGCCATCGGGATTGGCACCCCTACTGGGCCTACAAGGGCGGCACGCTGGCCGACGACGCCAGCCACCAGCTCGATCTCGCCCGCATGGCCCTGGGGGATCCCGGACACCCGAAATCGGTCCTCTGCGTCGGCGGCAACTACGCGTTCCAGTCCCAGCGAGAGGTCCCGGAGTTCCAGTGCATCACCTACGACTACGGGGACTTCACCATGACCTGCGAGAGCGGCAATGCGACAGGCTACATGAGGAAGTTCCCGGGTGAGGTCCGCTACGGTGACAAGTGGCCTCACTGGCCGACCTCCGCGACCCGGATCGAGATCTACGGCACCAAGGCGCTCATGTACCTCGGCCGGCATGGCTGTGGCTGGCAGGTGGTGGTCGAGGGCGGCAAGATCCTCGACCAGGACAAGGGCTACTT
>CAZZKQ010000256.1:451-5448 GCA_964654875.1 uncultured Verrucomicrobiota bacterium
TCCCCGACAAGTGGCACCAGCCGAACTTCATCGACTGCGTGCGGTCCCGGAAGGAGCCCAACGCGGAGATCGCCAAGGCCCACCCGAGCGCCTGCCTCGTCCACCTCGCCAACACCTCCTACCGCGTCGGCAAGCGCCAGCTGGAATTCGACGCCGCCACCGAACGCTTCACCAACAGCGACGACGCCAACGCCCTGCTGCGGCCGGCCTACCGGAAGCAGTACCGGATCCCGGACGTCGTGTGAGGCAGGGGAGTCGAGAGATCAAACCAAGGGCCTATCAAACACTCATCTCTCACGAAGGATTCCACTCTTCGCTCTTCGCCCCGTGCACTGTGCTCCCAACCCTTCGACTCCTCTTCACGCTGTCCGGCGCCGCCGGACTCGGACTCCAGCTGGCCTGGACCCGCATGCTGTCGCTGGGACTCGGACAGGAGATCCCCGCGACCTTTGGGGTGCTGACCACCTTCTTCGGCGGCCTCGCCGGTGGGGCCTGGTGGTGGCGTCGACAGCGGGACGATCCCCGCGGGCAGGCCCTCCGCTGCGCCGGCCTTGAAGGTCTGATCGGAAGCTGGGCCCTCCTCTCGGTCTGGCTCATTCCGATGGCGTCCGAGGCCTCTTGGCATCTTCTCGGCCCGGCGCCGTCGCGGGCCCTCCACTGGCTCGCCTGTTTCCTCCTGCCCGGACTCACCCTCCTGCCGGCCACGGCGGCCATGGGAGCGACCCTCCCGGCGATCGAACACCTCGCCTCCCAACTGCACCCCACGGACTCCCACCGCCAGATCGGACCCCTCTACGCCGCCAACACCTTCGGTGCCGTCCTGGGAGTGGGTCTCGCCATCCTCTGGATCCAACCCAACCTGGGCCTGCCCAGCTCCGTGAAGGTCTTCGCCGGGCTCAATCTCCTCTGCGCCCTCGTTCTTGCAGCCATCGGTCTCGCACGGAAGTCCGACAGGGCTCCCGCTCCCTCCGCCAGGACTCCGCAGCCAGCACCGAGACCCCATCGCTCAACGCCGGCGTCCATCGGAACGAGGTCCCCATCCCGACTCGGACTCCTGCTCTGGACGACGGGGCTAGTCGGAATCGGATACGAACTGCTTGCCACACGGATGCTGAGCCAGGTCCTTGAGGACACCGTCTTCACCTACGCCGCGATCCTGTCCGTGTACCTGATCGGGACGGCCTTCGGCGCCGCGCTGCAGAACCGGCTCGCTCCGGACCCTGCCCATGCCGTCCCCCGGCTGCTCGTCCTCCTCGCCGCCACGATGGCCCTTGCCGGATGGACCTTCCCCATCACCGGGGCCCTGAACGGACTGCTCCGGGATGGGATGGGCGATGGAACCGTCGCCTCGATCCTCGCCGAGTTCGGCGTCGCCGCGTCCGTCATGGCCCTGCCCTCGATCGTCATGGGCCTCCTCTTCGGCACCCTCGCCACCGGCGCCCGAGCCTCCCCGATGGGACTCGCGCGCGGTGTCGCCTGGAATCTCACCGGTGCCGCACTCGCCCCGATCGTCGTTGGTCTCGGCCTCCTGCCAGTGCTCGGCTCCCGCTGGACCCTGTGTGTTCTCGGAACCGCCTACCTCGCCCTGCTCGGTTGTCTCTCCCTTCAGAAACGACACTGGATCGGCGTGATCGGGGTGGCGGCCGCGCTGTTCACACTGCCCAGGAGTCTCCATCTGCAACATCCTCCCCCGGGCAGCCAGATCCTCCACCTGTCGGAGGGGCCATCGGACACCGTCACGGTCGTGCGGCAGCCCGACGGCAACCGGATCCTCCGCACCAACAACCGGTTCACGATGGGTGGAACCGCCTCGGCCATCGCGGAGCGTCGACACGGGCATCTGCCCCTGCTGTTCCATCCGGATCCGCGCAGTGCCCTGTTCCTCGGGGTGGGCACCGGGATCTCCTTCGCCTCGCTCGGGACGCATCCCGGTCTGACCGCCGACGGGGTTGAGCTCGTCCCGGAGGTCGCCGCCCTCCAATCCGCGTTCGCGCCCCAGAACGATCATGGACCCCAGCTCCGGCTCCACGTCGCCGACGCCCGTCGGTTCGTGCGCGGTTCGAACGCCCGTTACGACGTGGTCATTGCCGACCTCTTCCATCCGGCCCGCGACGGAGCGGCGGGGCTCTACACCCGGGAGCACTTCGCCGCCATACGACAACGCCTCGCCGATGGCGGGCTCCTCTGCCAGTGGCTCCCCCTCTTCCAGCTCGACCTCGCCACGCTGCGCTCGATCACCGCGACGTTCCTGTCGGTCTTCCCCGAAGCCCAGGCGCTGCTGCTGCGCTTCAACGCCGACACCCCCGTGCTGGGTCTGGTGGGAGGCACAGGACCCCTCCGGCTGGATCCCGCGGTGCTCGAACGACGGATCATCGATCCCGGTCTCCGGGAGGCGCTCAGGCCCGTGGCGTTGGCCGACGTCTGGCCGATCACGGGATCTTGGTTCGCCGATGCCGCCTGGCTTCGCGATCTGGCAGGAGAGGCGAGGATCAACACCGATGCCAACCCGGTCGTGCTGTTCGAGGCTCCGAGGACCCTGACCCGATTCCCGGTACCCGGCCATCGTCTGCTCGGCCAGCTCCTCGATCGGCCGCGTGCTGTGCCGTCGACCTTGTTCACCGAAGCCTCTCCCGAGTGGCGCAAGCGGTTCGACGACTACCTGGCGGCGCGCGACGCCTACCTGCGCGGGGTCATCGCCGAGGTGGATGGGGATGCGACGCAGGCGGAACAGGGATTCTGGGAGAGCCTTCGACTGAGCCGGGACTTCACCAGCGGGTACGCGCAACTCGTCTCCCGCGCCACGGCACAGGCCCGGACCGATCCCGAAAAGGCCCGCCGCATCCTCGACACCCTGACCACCGCCCGTCCCGACCTGAAGGTTGCCTCCGAGCTCCGCCGTCGCCTCGATCTCTGACTCCGGACTCTTGGCCCTCTGCACCCCATCCTCCGTTTCCCGGTGGCTGGCTCCCTGTCGAATCCCTGTCCGGTGGGTGCTGCAGTGCTCCCCGGCACAGCGGCGTCCCCGACGCCCACCCACCGTGGCATCACCCACCCGCTCTGTTGACACCTCTCCACACCAACCCTGACGCTTGGGCAGATAGCCCCAGCCCCCACGGTGTCCATGCCCTCCGCTTCCACTCTGCTCCTCACCCTCTGCGCGTTGCTCTGCGCCGCGGGATCCACCCACGCCGCCCAGGAGCGGGTCGATTTCAACCGGGACATCCGCCCGCTGCTCGCCGACTACTGCTACCAGTGTCACGGACCTGACCAGGCCAAACGGAAGGCTGGCCTGCGACTCGATCAATCCGAGGGCGCCCGGGCCCGGCTCGACTCGGGACACCAGGCCATCGTGCCCGGAAAGCCCGCCGACTCCCGCCTGCTTGCCGTCGTGACCAGCTCGGATGCCGACGAGCAAATGCCACCGGCCAAGACCGGCAAGCGGCTCAGCCCGGCCCAGGTCGAGCTCCTCACCCGCTGGATCCGTGAAGGCGCGGAGTGGAAGGCCCACTGGGCGTACATCACCCCCGAGAAACCCACGGTTCCCACGGTCCGGAATCCAGACTGGCCCCGGAATGCCATCGATCAGTTCGTCCTCGCGCGGCTTGAGAAGGAGGGACTCCAACCCTCGCCCGAGGCCGACCGACGCTCCCTGGCCCGACGGGTCACGCTGGATCTGACCGGTCTGCCCCCGACCGTCGAGGAGGTCGATGCGTTCCTCGCCGACACCAGCGGCAATGCCTACGAGAAGCTGGTCGACCGTCTGCTCACCACCGAGGCCTACGGCGAACGGATGGCGGTGCCGTGGTTGGACCTCGCGCGGTTCGCCGACAGCGACGGCTACCACGCCGATGCGCCCCGTTCCATGTGGCAGTACCGCGACTGGGTCATCCAGTCCTTCGTCCGCAACCAGCCCTTCGATCAGTTCATCACCGAGCAGATCGCCGGAGACCTGATCCCCGGCGCAACGCTCGAGCAACGCATCGCCACCGCCTTCAACCGCAATGGCATGTCCAGCACCGAGGGGGGCGCCGATCCCGACGAATACCTCAACAAGTACGTCACCGACCGGGTGAACACCTTCGGCACCGTCTTCCTCGGGTCATCGATCCAGTGTGCCGAATGCCACAACCACAAGTACGACCCCTTCACCCAGCGCGAGTACTACCAGCTGTACGACTTCTTCAACCGGATCGACGAGAAAGGCCTCGACAGTGATCCGGCACCGCCCTTCGTGAAGGTCCCAAGCGAGGCCCAGGCCCGTGAGCTGCAGGCCGCCAGGACACAGGCCCAGGGGCTTGCGGCCCGACATCAGGAGGCACTCGACATCGCCCGACCCGGTTGGGACGCCGCCCAGACCGCGTGGGAGAACGAGATCGTGCGGAACACCGGATCCCCCGAGGGACTCACCCTCGGTCCGTGGAGCCAGGCGGGACCGTTCGTGGAGACCGATGCCGCCATCCCCTTCGCCAAGGAGTACGGTCCCGAGAAGGGCTTCCGCGCCGATGCCACATTCCAGGACGGACGGGTCGCGTGGCAGTCCCGGACGAACTGGAAGGACGGGGTTGTCCAGGGTCTCGACACCGCCACCGGAGCCACCTACCTGCACCGGGTCCTCACCGCCGATCAGGCCCGCACCCAACCCCTCTTCTTCGGCAGCGACGATGGCATCCGGGTCTGGCTCAACGGCAAGGAAGTGCTGTCGAAGGACATCAGCCGCTCGGTCGGCCCCAACCAGGATGAAGTCCAGGCGCCGCTCCTCGCCGGCGAGAACCACCTACTCGTCAAGATCGTCAACAAGGGCGGCGCGTGCGGGGTCTACTTCGCCACCGATCGTGATGCCGGGGATCCGAAGTTCCTGGCGATACGCGAGATCGCCCGGCTCCCGGTCCCGAAGCGCAGCCCTGAACAGGTCACGGACCTGCGCCGCTACTTCCGGGAGTCCCGCCTCCCCGAGGTGAAGACCCTTGGCTCGGAGCTCGCCTCGGCCCGCAAGCGGC
>CAZZKQ010000257.1:0-5438 GCA_964654875.1 uncultured Verrucomicrobiota bacterium
ATTGGCGCGCATCGACATCGCCTTCCTGCCGATCAACGGGAGTCTTCCGGAGCGTCGGGTGGCGGGAAACCTCTGGGGCCGTGAGGCGGCCCAGGTGGCCAGAGCCTCCGGGGTGCGGTGCGTGATTCCCGGGCACTACGACCTGTTCGCGTTCAACACGGCATCCCCGGACGAATTCGGGCGGACCTGTCGGCTCCTGGGTCAGCGCCACCGGGTGCTCCGCCTCGGGGAACGGGCCGAGGCGACGGACCTCACAGGGGTTCCATGAGCTCGAGGGCCTTCCGGAGCGGGGCGGGTGAAAGCCGGATGAGTCCGTTCGGGACCTGGTTCAGATCGTGGATGAGGAAGAGAGCCGAGGACATCGAGAGGGCACAGATCAGGAGGACCGTGATCGCCGTCCCGTTCCTCGGGGCGAAGAGGGCGAAGGTCGTGAAAAGGAGTCCCAGCCAGCAGAGCAGGATCACGAAGAGCGGTGTGGGCAGGGCCGACTGGTGCTGCTCGATGAGCTTCCAGCGGTTCCGGGCCAGATCCGTGGCCAGCTGATAGGCCTCGGTGTAGATCTGGCGCTCGGCTTCGGTGCCCGATTTCAGGGCCCGCATGCGCTGCTGGATGTTGTCGATCCAGGACCGCCTCTCGAATTCATCGGTGCCTTCCTTCGAGGCCCCGTCCTGGGTGAGGACCGTGGACAGGGTGAATTCCACCGATTCCCGGAGCTGACGTCGGATCGGTCCGGTCTCCGGTCCCAGGTGGGCCAAGGCGCGGTCGAGCTGGATCATCCTGGCCCCCGCCTCGACCGCGCCCGTGTTGAGACTGTCGTAGGACGACTTCGCCGAGCTGACGAGCAGGCCGAGCACCATGGCCGTGAGGGTCGCGATCATGCCGGAGGCCAGCTTGACGGTGTCCTTGCTGTCGGCACCGAGATGATGGTTGGGCAGCCGGTTCTGGAGAAGGAATCCCAGCGCGATGCTGGCGGAGAGGCAGAGGAAGGCGAGCAGGGCGACGGTCAGGGAGGTCATGCGGGAGCGACGTCAGGTGTCGGTGCTCGACGCGGAACCGAGACCGTTGGGGGGAGCCTGCTCGGTGCCGGTTTGGCATTTCAATGCACAACTCGGGGTCTCCGGGTGTCCTTCCTGATTGTACCTTGGCGAATACGGTCCATGGGGTTCTCATGAATGGGCCGTTCAGTCCTGGTCTCTCATGTCACCCAAATCCATCGGTTCTTCCATTGGATCCCGTCTGGCTCCGGCCAAGACCGGGCTCTTCAGGCATTCCATCGCCTGGTTCCTCGCGGTGGTCGCCGTCCCCTTAAACGCCACCCCGTGGATCGAGATGTTGCCCGATGGTCACTGGATCGCCTCGATCATCGTGACCCTCAGCCTTGTTGCGGCGGTCTTCGCCGTGGGCGGGTCCTGGATCCACACCGGGACGGCCGTCATCCTGGTGACACCGGTCGTGATCGGCTGGTGGCTCCAGCACCATCGGTCGACCGGGTTTCCCTTCGTGATGTTCAGCGGGAGCCTCCTGGCGTTCATCAGCTATGTGATCAGCCGCTTCATCGCGTTCATCCTGAAGGCACCCAAGGTCAACTCGGAAGTCCTGTCCGCGGGTATCGTCACCTATCTGATGATGGCTGTCTGGTGGAGCACCGCCTACACGCTGGTGGGGCTCCTCGTGCCCAATTCCTTTGGCGGGCTCCCGGCTCATGTCCATCGGCTCTATGGATTCAACGCCCTCTACTTCAGCGTCATCACCCTGACCACTGTGGGCTACGGTGAGATCATCCCGCTGTCCACGCCGGCCCGCATGCTGGCCATGATGGAGGCCCTGTGCGGCACGCTCTACGTGGCCGTGTTCGTGGCGCGTCTGGTGTCGCTCAACACCTCGCTCAGCCCCGTGGTCCATGGCGGGATACAGCCCAACCCGGATCCACGACCTGAGGATGTCCCCTGACCTTCAATCTGTGGGGGTGGAGGCCGGGTCGCAGACACTGATCCGCCGCATTCTGGCCGTCGTCATGGTCGGGGTGCTGGTGGTCCTTCTGGGGCGGTGGTTGGGACACGAGCTCCGGGTCTGGGAATCCTGGATCGCGGCGTCCGGGTGGGTGGGGCGTGTCGCCTTCGTCGGATTGATGGTCGTCGGCACGTCGGTGTTCCTGCCCAACTCGGTCTTCACGCTCCTGGCGGGACTGCTCTTCGGCCTCCTGGAAGGGTGTGTGTTGGCCTCGATCGGCACGTTGGTGGCGGCCTTGGTGGATTTTCTCCTGTCCCGGTTCCTCCTCCGGTCGTTGATCCAGGACTGGCTGGGTCGGCGTCCGAAGCTCGCGGCCCTCGAGCGGGTGATTGTCCGGGAGGGGTGGCGTCTGGTGGCTCTCGTGCGCCTGTCGCCGCTCAGTCCGGTGTGGATCAGCTATCTCCTCGGCACCACGCGTCTCCCGGTCCGCACGTTCCTGGCCACGAGCCTCTGTCTGCTGCCCTTGGTATGGGTCGAGGTCTACCTGGGATACGTGGCCGCCCATGTCGCAAGGATGGGCTCTGGACGCCATCCCGATCGGCTGCACGATCCCCAGTGGATCCTGTCGGCGATCGGCGCCACGGTCGGCATCGGCGTCATGCTGTGGATCGGCCGCCTCGCCCTGCGGGCCATTGCGGATGCGGAGCGCGCGGAATCCTGAACACCCAGTCCGCGTGACCTTCCTCCCGCCACGGCCGCCTCGCCTTCGCCGCCTCTGGATCCTTCCCGTCCTGACCTCGGCGGGTTGGATGGGCTGGGCGGGACAGGATGGGGACACGAACCCGGCCCAGACGGTTCTCCGGTATGACAACCTCGGGAACCTCATCGCTACCCCGAGGGATGAGGTGCCGAGCACGCTGCTCCCACCGGATGCGGCCTCGCTGCGCTATCAGATCCCAAGACAGGCCCCGGGCACCACGCGTCCCAAGGCGCTCGAGGAACGCCTCGAGGCCCAGCGGGAGGGTGAGGATGCGTTCACATGGTTCCCGAGGTTCCACCCCAAGCTCGGGCCCTACATCGCCTCTCCGGACGCCGTGGGCAACACGGCACTCCGCCCCGGGGCCCTCATCACCTCCACCACGGACGCCGAGTGGATCCAGGCGTTCAAGTATCGGGTCTCCGACTACGGGTTGAACTACTCGCTGGTCCAGACCGTGACCTGGCTCACGATGGACGGGGCGCAATCGGGGGATCCCAGCATGGGTTTCTATACCTTCGACTGGTTCTCCAAGTGGACCGTCTACTCGACGGCCCACGGGGATGAGGGCGGATGGCTCAGCAGCCAGGTCAAGGTTCTGGAGGGGTTCGGCAGCACCCGGAGTCGGACGGTGCCGAGGGCCATCGGATCGTTGGTCAATCCCGCCTCGCTCTGGACGGGGCGCAATGGCGTCGAGGTCTCCGAGATGGCCTGGCAGCAGTCGTTGGATGAGGGGCGAGTGGTGGCGGTCGCTGGGGTCATCAACCAGTCGAACTATCTCGATCTCAACACCTACGCCAACACCGCCCGAGGCCAGTTCCTGAACTCGGCGTTCGTGAACAGCATGGTGGTTCCGCTGCCCGCGTATTCCCCATCGGTCAACCTCCAGTGGCAGCCCCGGAGTTCGTGGTATGTCATGAATGGTACCTCCATCGGCGGCATAGGCGCTGGACGCCTGCCGTGGGTGGGCTGGGATGACCGGTCCTGGTCCTCGGTCACAGAGATCGGATACGTGGCGAAGAACGTCCTCGGTCTGGGCAACGGGGTCTATCGCGTCCAGCCCTTCGTGGCACAGGCGGGAGGGGACGTCGGGGCAGGGGTGGGACTGAACTTCCAGCAGCGGCTCGGTGCGAACACCCCGCTGGGGTGGTTCGGCCGGTTTGGGTTTGGCGGGGTGTCGGGCGCAAGCAGTGCGGCCAACCAGGTCGCCACCGGGATGATCATCCAGGCCCCGCTGAAGCATCTGGGGCTCATCACCGAGCAGCCCAACGACGGCATGGGCCTTGCCGTCTGCTGGAGCGATCCGTTCCGGCCGACAGGGGCCGGTCCGGTTCAGGACGAGACCGCGATCGAGCTGGGCTACTGCTTCCACCTCACTCCGCTGGTCCGCATCCAGCCCGACGTCCAGTTCGTCATCGACCCCGCCTACAACGCCCGACGCGAGACCGCCGTGGTGTTCCAGCTCCAGCTGGACATCAACTGGTGAGGACAGCGCGCCGTTGCTCCCGGGTTCTCCGGTGGTTGTTGTTCTGGACGCCCTATTTCTGTTGTGCGAGTGGCGAGCATGAAACTGATCGCGTCGAGGGAGCTGAGTGCCAAACCAGGAAAGGTTTGGAAGGATGTCGCCAAGGAGGGTTCGGTGGTTGTCACTCGTGATGGCCAGCCGGTTGGGATTCTCCTTCCCACAAGTGCGGCAACGCTCCTCGAAGACATGCAGGAGATCGTCTTTGCCCATGCCCGACGCGCCGTCAGCCGCCTCCGCGCCTCGGCTGTTCACAACGGGACTTTCAGTCTGACCCAGAAGGACATCGAGGCGGAGATCCGGGAGGGCCGCCGGTCTTGAATCCGATGGATGTCCCTCTCTGGACTCTGGATATCAACGTGATCGTCCTGGGACTGCTGTCCCCGGATGGCCCACCGGGACGATTGGTGGACGCCGCCTTGGCGCGCCGACTTCGTTTCGCTCTCGATGACCGGATCGTCAGGGAGTACCGATCCGTGCTGGCCCGTCCGAAATTCGGGTTCAAGACCGCCGATCTATCCGTCTTCTTCGGGATCCTGGCCCATCAGCAGCATCTTGCGGTGGCCCCCTCGGAGTCCCTGGAGCTGAGGGCCGACACGGGTTGGAATCATGACCCCTTCTGCAGGCCGGATTTCTGGTGGTGCCATGCGGTTGCCCGGCTGCGAAGCGGTCGGGCGGTTGCCCAACAGGGTCAGATCCCCGCGTCCGGGAAGTAGTACTCCACGTAGCCGAGCATCATCTCCTCGAAGGTCTGCTCGCCCCAGCGCACCTCCTGGGTGGGGTCCGGGTTGGCCGGGTTTCCGGTGCTGTTGTCGTACCACGCGGTGGCCCGGATCCGCGTCCCGCCTCGGATCGGCACGGGTTGCTCGAACCGGTAGCTCAGCTGCCAGTTGAAGTCGTAGCGCGGCACCTCCAGCAGGGTCCTGCGGTCGCCGTCGGCATCGACGGTCTCGAAGCGGAAGGCCTTGCCGCGGACATGGAGGTGGGGCATGAGCGCCAGGATCCGCGCCTCGCGGGGCACCGGCAGCGCGGCGGTCTCCTCGTGGTTCGGGACCCCAGGCGGGATCCGGAGAAGAGGATTGGCAACGCCCACCACATGGATCCGGTGCCGCGGCGGTTCCTTGGCGAACCGGAACCCGATCCGCATCTGGTCCTCCGTCGCCGTGCCGTTCGGTGTGTAGTGGATCTGGAACCGCAGTCGGCTCCCGG
>CAZZKQ010000258.1:0-5430 GCA_964654875.1 uncultured Verrucomicrobiota bacterium
ACCGTTTGCTCATCCGGGGATCAGGATAGGGCTGGGGGGCGACGGAGCGAAGAGCGAAGAGCGAAGAGGGGGGCTCACGCGGTGACGCCAAGACGCGGGGGCAAGACCGGAGGTTGGGGAAAAACAAGGTACACAGGCGCACTCCGGACCGAGCGCCCTCCGTGGCGTCCCCATCTTGCTCGCGAGGGTCTGGCGGACCGGTCAGCCCAGCTGGCCTCCTCTGACGCGTGAGAGGACCCCGTCCCCCTTCACGGGTGCACGACGCGTATCGGATCGAGATGGGGCCGTGGCGGAGCACAGCCCTACCATTGCTGTTGTCCTGTCTATGCGTCGCTGTGTGAGTCCCGCTGATTCCTCTCCACGGGACACGGAAGGTGCTTGGAGCGGACCGTCCCCCGCTGGTACCTCATGGAGTCACATCCCATGAAACTCGGCTTCGTCTCTGCCATCCTTCCCGAATGGACCCTCGACCAGGTCCTCGCCTTCGCCGCCAGGGAACAATTCCGCTGTGTCGAGGTCATGTGCTGGCCCGTCGGCAAGGCCGATCGCCGCTTTGCCGGTGTCACCCATATCGATGTCGACACGCTTTCCGCCGCCCGGATCGAGGACATCCACGGGTCCTGCCAGAGGCACGGCGTCAGCCTCACTGCGCTGGGTTATTATCCCAACCCCCTCGATCCGAACCCCGAGGTCTCCAAGGCCGCAGTGACCCACCTGCGCAAGGTGATCCGTGCCGCGGCTCGGCTTGGCCTCGACACCGTGAACACGTTCGTGGGACGGGACTGGACGCGCAGTGTCGACGACAACTGGCCCCGGTTCCTCAAGACCTGGAGACCTCTGATCGCGTTTGCGGAGGACCACGGGGTCCGGGTGGGCATCGAGAACTGTCCCATGTCGTTCACGGCCGACGAATGGCCGGGTGGGAAGAATCTGCTCACGACACCTGTCCTCTGGCGACGGGCCTTCCACGACATCCCGTCGAAGCACTTTGGACTCAACTACGACCCCTCCCATTTCGTGCTCCAGCACATGGATCCCGCGAGTCCACTGAGGGAGTTCCAGGACAAGTTCGTTCACGTCCATGCGAAGGACGTGAAGATCCGTCGCGACCGGATCCATGAAGTCGGGGTCTTCGCGCATCCCCTCGAGTGGCATCAGCCGCGGATTCCCGGGTTCGGTGAAATGGACTGGGCGAAGTTCCTCGGCGCGCTCATGGAGACCCGATATCGCGGCCCGGTCTGCATCGAGGTGGAGGACGACACCTTCGGCAAGGATCTCGAAGGACGTCAGAATGCCCTGCGGGTCGCGGGCAACGTCCTGCGTCCCTTTCTGCCCTGAACTCCAGGAGGCAGCATTATGGCAATGCGATGGCATCGGATCCTCTCCTGGATGGGCGCCCCGCTGCTGGCCTGGCCGGCCGATTCCAACTGGCCGGTCTATCTCGGGGACGCCTCCAGCAGCCACTACTCGAATCTGCGACAGATCACGCCGCGCAATGTCGGCCGCCTGCAGGTGGCGTGGACCTTCCATGGAGGCGGTGCCGATCCGAACAATCGCTCCCAGATCCAATGCAATCCACTGGTCATCGACGGCGTTCTGTATGGGACGACGGCGGATCTGCAGGTGGTCGCCCTGGATGCCGCCACGGGTGTGGAACGATGGCGCTTTGATCCGGCGTCGGTGCCGGGTCTCACCAAGACCGGCGTCAACCGAGGGCTCGTGCATTGGGCGGAAGCGGGCGAGTCCCGGATCCTCTACGGGAACGACCACTTCCTCCACGCCTTGGATGCCCGGACGGGGAAGCGGATCCCGACCTTCGGCAAGGAGGGGTCGATCGATCTGAAGGAGGGCCTGGGGCGGGACGTCGGCCGGCTGTCGCTGCAGTCCACCACGCCGGGCATCGTCCACGGGGATCGGCTGATCCTCGGGATGCGACTCGGAGAAGGTCCGGCACCGGCGGCTCCGGGGCATATCCGGGCCTACGACGTCCGAACCGGCCGTCTTCTCTGGCGGTTCAACACGATCCCGGGTCCGGGTGAGTTCGGATACGAGACCTGGCCACCCGAGGCCTATCGTCAGGTGGGTGGGGGCAATGTCTGGACCGGCTTTGCACTCGATGAGGAGCGGGGTTGGGTGTTCTGCCCGACCGGGTCGGCGGCGTTCGACTTCTGGGGTGGCAACCGCATCGGACAAAACCTCTTCGCCAACAGCCTGATCGCGATCGACGTCGCGACCGGACAGCGGGTCTGGCACCAGCAACTGGTCCACCACGATCTGTGGGACCGTGATCTGCCGGCGCCGCCGAATCTCCTGACGGTGAAGCGCGGCGGCAAACGGATCCCCGCGGTCGCCCAGGTGACCAAGTCCGGCCATGTCTTTGTCTTTGATCGGCAGACCGGGGCCCCGCTGTTCCCGGTGAAGGAGGTGCCGGTTCCCGCCTCCGACATGCCGGGAGAATCCGCCTGGCCCACCCAGCCGCTTCCGGAGAAGCCGGTCCCGTTTGCCCGACAGGTGTTCACCCATGCGGAGATCACCGACATCTCGCCGGAATCCCATCGCGAGGTCCTGGAGCGGTTCGTGAAGCTCAAGCCCCACGTCCCGTTTGGCCCACCGAGCCGTCAGGGGACGATTGTGCTGCCTGGGTTTGATGGTGGCGCCGAGTGGGGCGGGGCGGCGGTGGATCCCGAGGGGATCCTGTACGTCAACGCCAACGAGATGCCGTGGGTCCTGACGCTCGTGGAGGCGGCCCGGTCCGGAACCGAGGGGCATGCCGATGGAGCGACGCTCTTCAACCAGTTCTGCGCGGCCTGCCATGGGGTCGATCGAAGGGGCAACGCCACCCAGAACGTTCCGTCCCTGGTCGGCCTGAAGGAGCGTCGGTCCCGAGCCGAGATCCTGGCCCTGCTCCAGACCGGCAAAGGGGTGATGCCGTCGTTCGACTTCCTTACGGAATCCCAACGCACCGTGCTGGCCGATGCCCTGCTCGACGTCGTGTTGATGAGTCCCCGGGCCGGCACCAATCCCGCCCCGGGTGAAGCCTTCGCGGAGATTCCCTATACGTCCACCGGCTATCACCGATGGCTCGACACCAACGGGTATCCGGCGATCAAACCGCCGTGGGGCACCCTGAATGCGATCGATCTCAACACGGGCGAGTGCCGGTGGCGGGTTCCGTTGGGCGAGTGGCCGGAACTGTCCGCCCGGGGTATCCCGCCGACGGGCACCGAGAACTACGGTGGGCCGGTGGTGACGGCGGGGGGACTGGTGTTCATCGCGGCGAGTCGGGATGAGCATGTCCGTGCATTCGACCGGAAGACCGGAAAGGAACTCTGGAAGGCCCGGCTGCCGGCGGCCGGCTACGCGACGCCCTCGGTCTATTCGGTGGGGGGACGCCAGTTCCTCGTGATCGCCTGTGGCGGGGGAAAGATCGGGACCCGGAGTGGCGATGCCTACGTGGCCTTCGCGCTGCCCCGCTGAGTCATGGTCCGACCGGACGCATCCGCCGAGGGGCAGCGCTACGGTGCGGCGTTCTCCCTGATCGAATTGCTGGTTGTCATCGCGGTGATCGCGATCCTCGCATCCCTGATGATGCCCGCTCTCGGCCGGGCACAGTCGATGGGCCGCTCCTCCGCCTGTCTGTCGAACCTCCGTCAGATGGGTGTCGCGTGGCACCTCTATTTGGGCGACCATGGTGACCGGTTCCCGGACCGACGGGATCTCAAGCGGGATCTGATCGGCGGCTATCAACCGTGGTCAACCTGGCCTAAGAGTGACCCCAGGGCGGGGTGGTCGGCGGTGGTGCTGGGGTCGATTCTCCGCTCGAAACAGGTCTGGCAGTGTCCGGGCGTGATGTCGGGATCGATCGCACGACTGGATCAGGTTCGGCAATGGGGTGGAACCGACACGAACCGATCGGTTGAGGTCACCTACTGGATGTGGCGATTCGACCACCCCGACGATCCCGTGCCGGCTGACAACTTCTGGGGTCGGACCGTGCAGGAGTCCTTGGTGGGCTGGTTGATTTCTGGAAATCCCCTCGTGGTTCCCGGTGGTGGGCTTTCAGAGCTGGAGCTGGTGGTGGATCCCTATTTCCCGGCGACGATCCCCGCGATTCCCGAGCCGGTCCGCGGGCGTGCGGCGCATCCGGGATTCCGCAACCGGCTGCTGATGGACGGTCACGCCGACCGCGTGCGGGATCGTCGGCTCCGATAGGGCCGATTCCTGAGGTGCACGGGTTTGTCTTTCGTGGCGATTCCCGGAATCGTGTTCGCCCAACGGTCCCCATGAAGCCCTCTGAATTCTTCCGGTTCTGTCCGCGCTGCGGCACTGGGCCTCACCTACCTCCGACGTCCAACGCCTTCTCCTGTCCGTCGTGCCAGTTCCGGTACTTCTTCAATCCGGCCGTTGCGGCCGCGGTGTTTGTCCGCAGGGCGGACGGCCGTGTCCTGCTGATCCGACGTGCCAAGGATCCGGGCAAGGGACGCCTTGCGCCGCCGGGGGGCTTCATCGACCACGGGGAGACCGCGGAGACCGCAGCGGCCCGGGAGATCCGCGAGGAGGTGGGACTGGAGATCCGCGAGGTCCGCTTCCTGTGTTCCCAGCCCAATGCCTATCACTATGGCGGGGTCACCTATCCGGTTCTCGACCTGTTCTTCACGGCCTGGGCAGTGGACGGCTCGCAGGCGAGGGTGATCGAGGAGGTGGAGAGCCTGGAGTGGGTGGCTCCGGCGTCCGTGGCTCCGGAGGATCTGGCCTTCCCGTCGATGCAGGCGGCCTGGAGGCTCTGGAACGGCTCCGGTTTCGGACCGGGCCGAGGTTTGGCCTAGCGCCCCGCGGGCGGGTTGCCGGAGACGACCTTGCGGAGATCCAGGAAATACGGGGCGGAGTAGCTGCTCTCGGGGAGACGCTGCATCACCGTCGGGAACGTGTAGTCGAACTTGTACCGGTACGGCACGATCGTCTTCTCACCGGTGATCGGCACATCCGCCTCCCAGCGCTCCTGGGTGTTTCCGACGCGCTGCATCGGATAGAAATTCTCCCCGATGACGACATAGGCCTTCACGTCGGCCGTGTTGGCGCCGCGTTGGGACGTGTCCCACTGGACCTCGAAATGATAGACGTCCGGTGCCTTCTGAACCGCGGTCCGAGGGGTCAGGTTCGTGTAGACCGGGGTGCAGCCGGTGAGGGCGAGGAGGGCTCCCAGGGTCAGGACGGCGCAAAGAGGCTTCATCACGGGAGGTGAAAATGACCGCCGCGGTGGGATGCGGCAAGCCTCGTCCTTGGACCCAACCGGTCGCGTCAGCCCTTCGTGGACCGTTCCTTCAACGTCTCAATCATGCTCTGGAAGATCCACTGGCCGTCAGTGGAACCGAGGAGGGGTTCTGCGGCACGATCGGGATGGGGCATGAGGCCGGCGACGTTGAAGCGGTC
>CAZZKQ010000259.1:0-5430 GCA_964654875.1 uncultured Verrucomicrobiota bacterium
TTCCATCAGCAGCTGGAGGTCTCGCCCGGCCTGGAGCATGCCCGAGGTTAGGAAGGCCGTGGCCTGGCGGCAATGCCGGCGAACTGGGACAATCGGGTTCTCGAAGTGCCAAGACCTCGGGTTGAAGCCGGCATGGGACTCGCTAGCTTGAGGGGGTGATCCCGAGACTCGTTCTGATCCTCCTGCTGGTCGGGTCCGCGGTGTCGGGTTGGACCCAAACCATCAAACCCATCCGACTCCGGACCGAGACCCTCTTCCCTCCGGCCCGTGGGGGTCTCGCTCGGGCCGCGATGCCGGCGGACCCTGACCCCGCGTCCTCGGGCCTCTTCCTGGTTCAGTTCCGGTCCTCCCCCAACTCCGAGACCCGGGATCGTCTCTCGCGGCTTGGGGTCTCCCTCCTCCAGTATGTCCCGGAGGATGCCTTCCTCGCTCGGTTGATCTCTGTTCCGCTGGCCACGCTCCGTCAGGATCCAGAGGTGGTTGCCGTCTCGGACTACCTGCCACGGCACCGCGTGGATCCCCGGCTTCTGCGGGAGTTCGAGGCGAACCCGATCGGCACCAGGCCGGCACAGGTCCTGGTCCTGAGTGGGGCCCCCGTGGAGGACCGCGCCCTGATCGCCCGGCATCTTCGGAATGCCCGTGCCCGCTCGGTCCTGGAGATGGGTTCGGTCCATCAGGGGTGGGTCGACGCCGCCGGACTGAAGGTCCTTTCCCGCAGCGCCTCGGTCCTCTGGATCGAACCGGCCGCCCGGATGCGGCTGGTCGACCAGGTCGCCACGGAGATCCTCGCCGGGGAATCCCGGGGGAATGACGGTCTGGCGGCACTGCATGAGCTGGGCTTCGACGGCCGGGGGGTGACCGTGGCGGTGGCCGACTCGGGGGTCGATTCCGGGGACGCCGACCGGATCCACCCCGATCTCGAGGGGCGTGTGGAGGCCTTGTTCGCGTACGACAACCTGCCGGACGGATCCGACGAGCACAGCCACGGCACCCACTGCGCGGGCATCGTGCTGGGAAATGGGGCGACCGGAGAGGAGGATGATGTGGGATACCGGTACGGTCTGGGTGTCGCCCCGGGGTCGCGTCTGGTGGGGCAGCGGATCTTCGACGGCAGCGGAGACTATCGTCCCCCACCGAGCTTCTCCCGGATGGTCCAGGATGCATTGCGCAGCGGGGCGTCGGTGGGTTCCAATTCGTGGGGGGACGCGACCGGTGGGCAGTACGACCTGAGCGCCGCGGAATTCGACGCCCTGGTGCGGGATGCCGATCCCGATTTCCCGGGGGAACAGCCCTATGTCCTCGAGTTCAGCGCCGGGAATTCGGGTCCGGGAGGGCAGACCATCATGAGCCCCGCCTTGGCGAAGAACGTGATCGCCACCGGCGCGACGCAGAACAACCGTTTCGAGTTCCCGCTCTACGGGGAAGGGCAGGAGGTCATGGCCGACTTCTCCTCGCGCGGCCCGGCGGCGGACGGACGGATCAAGCCCGATCTCACCGCTCCGGGCACCTGGATCGCCTCGCTCCGCTCGATCTTCGCCAACGACAACAACGCCTGGGGTCCCATCAGCGACTACTACCTCTACCAAGGGGGGACGTCGCAGGCGGGACCGCATGTCTCGGGGGGCGCGGCTGTCGCCATCCAGTGGTACCGCGGGCTTCATGGCGGCGTCTCCCCGTCTCCGGCGCTGGTCAAGGCGATGCTGATCAACTCCGCCGAGGACATGTCCACCGCCGTGATCCCCGACACGGGGGACATCCTTGGGGGCACACCGGACGAGACCGGGGAGGGCATCGTCGTCGGGGACACGGGCCCGGTCCCCAACAACGACGAGGGATGGGGTCGGATGAACCTGGTGACGCTCATCGACTCCGAGCGACGTCACGAGTTCACCGAGCAGGGTGCCGGCCTGACCAACGGCGGAGTCTTCGAGAGGACCGTCGTGGTGGGGCCTGGGGATGTGTTGAAGGTGACCTTGGTCTACACCGATGTCCCGGCCCTCCCCTCAGCCTTGCCGGCGTTGGTCAACGACCTCGATCTGGAGGTCATCGCCCCCAACGGCGACCGGTTTCGAGGCAATGCTTTCGCGGAGGGCGAAAGCGTTCCCGGGACGCCGGATGGGGATCGGGTCAACAACGTCGAGGCGGTCCATGTCGGTGAGCCCGCCGCAGGAGAGTGGATGGTGAGGGTCCGTGCCCATCGGGTCGTCCAGGACGTCCATCAGGCAAACCGCAGCAATCCGGAGCAGGATTTCGCCCTCGTGGTGTCCGGTCAGCTGCCGGCACCCGGCGAGGCGGTCGTCTCGTGGGACCGTGCCGCCTACCGTCCCGGTGTCGTCGCGATCCTGCGGGTGACGGATGCGGACCTCCGTCTGCAGCCTGTGATCACGGCCCGCGTGACCAGCGGCACCGAGCCGGCCGGCCTGTCGGTCACGCTGGACCGCGTGGGCAACTCGGGAACCTTTCAGGGAAGGGTGCCGCTGGCCGCGGGACCCGGGGTGGTGGGGGATGACCTGCTGGCGGTGTCTGATGGCGACGAGTTGATCGCAGTCTTCCAGGATCTCTCCCCCTCGGGCGCGCGTACCGCGACAGCACGGGTCGATGTCCGGCCGCCGCTCATCTCGGACGTGGTGACGACCTCCGAGTTCGGACGGACCACGGTGCGTTGGTTGACCAGCAAGCCGGCCTCCTCGGTGGTCCGGTTCGGGACCACCAACCAGGTCCAGCAGATGGTGACCGACCTCGGGTTGCGTTCGCAGCACACAATGGCCTTCCCGCCGCTCATCGCGGGCGACACGTATTTCTTCGAGGTGGTGGCGACCGATGCCGCGGGCAACGTGTCGACCAACAACAACGACGGACGCTATTTCCGTTTCGTCGCCCCGCGGCCTGCCAAGGCGCTGCTCGTCTACAGTCCGGAGTCGCTCTTCGCCGAGGGGGGATTGTTGTCGGAGACGCCGTATCCCGGGATCGAGACCTGGACCGGGCCTCTCGGCGAACTGGCGCTGGACCATGAGGTGTGGGACGTGAGTGCGGTGGGGCGCACTCCGACGGTGGCGGAGTTGATGGCCTACCGTGTCGTGCTCTGGCGTCCCGAGGAGCTCCAGCCTCCGGCTCCCGGATTCCCCGCGGCCCTCACGACCTACGTCAATGCGGGCGGCAACCTCTTCGTCGCATCCTTCGATCTCCTGACCCGTCTGAACGAGGTTCAGGCCGGCGCCTTCGCTGCCAATGTCCTGCATGTTGTCGGGCAACAGGAGGATGGGGGCGCAGTCTCCGTGGTGGGGGTTCCGGGAGATCCGGTCGGCGGCGGAAAGGCCTTCGATCTGAACTACGACGAGTTTCCGAGCGGGTTCCTCATCGACATCCTCGGGATCGTCTGGGCGGACGGACCCGACCACCTGAATGCCGCAACCAATGCTTCGCCGACCTATCTGCAGGAGGGCGGGAGGGCGGTGGGGGTGAGGTTCCCCAGGACCGGGCAGGATGCCGCGGGTGGACGGGTCGTGTTCCAATCCGTCGCGCTGGAGTCCATCCCTGCCGCGACGGCGTCGCCGAACAACCGCAGGACGGTCCTGGCCGACGCGCTTCGGTTCCTGTCCCCGGAGCTGGTTGCAGGGTCGACGATCGCCTTCGACCAGTCGTCATACACCGTTCCCGGCAATGCGGTGGTTGAGGTGACCGACAGCCAGCGGGCCGGCCAGGGTCGGGTGAGGATCACGGTGGCTGCCGACGCCGCCCCGATGGAGTTGGATCTGGTGGAGACGGTCCGGCGGGGTGTCTTCCGCGGCCGGTTCACGGTGGCGCCTTCGGATGCCACGCCGTCGATCGACCGGATTCCTGCCCGGAACGGATCGAGGATCGTGGCCACCTATGTGGATTCCGGGGCACAGGCGGACTCGGCGGAGGCGGTGGTCGACACCACGACCCCGGTGATCTCCGGGGTCGCCACCGAGGCGGCCTACAACGAGGCCTACATCTACTGGACGACGGACAAGCCGACCGATGCGCTCGTCCGCTTCGGGGAATCCGGCGGTGATGACTCGTTCCTCTCACGAACGGCCCACAGCGCCGAGCTGTCGACGGAGCATGAGGTCCTGATCCGTGGGCTGCTCCCGGATCGTGACTACTACTTCCAGGTGTTGAGCCGGGATGCGGCGGGGAACTGGACCCGGGACAACAACAAGGGGGCCCAGTACGTGGTGCGCACGTTGACACCCCTCAAGGCGCCCTGGACCGACGACCTCGAGGTGGAGCGACCCGGTTGGGCGGTCTACAACGATGACGGTGGGACCGGCGCGGTGTTCCCGGGTGACGACGAGGAGGGGGGCGGCGATCTCCGGGGCACGGGATGGACCTGGGGCGTGCCCCGGAATGCCGTCCCGACGGGAGCCCACAGTGGCAGCCGGGTCTGGGCGACCAACCTGGACGGCGACGACGTGGACTTCAGCATCAGCGACCTCATCAGTCCGGCGATCAGCCTGGTCGGCGGGAACCGTGCCAGGCTCCGGTTCTGGCAATACTATGATTTCTCGGTGTCGGGAGGCACGGAGGACGATCCCTTCGGCGACTTCGTCCTGGAGGCGGCCCAGGTGGCCGTGTCGACCGACAACGGGGCGACCTGGAAGGACCTGTACCTCGTGGATGGAGAGGTTTCCCCGGGCTGGGAGGAGATCGAGGTGGATCTGACCAAGTTCCTCGGGTCGGTCATCCGACTCCGGTTCAACTACCAGCTGTTCTCGTTCAACCCGTCTCCCAGACTCGGGTGGTTGCTGGATGACATCGCGGTCGAGATGACGACGTTGCCGGAGGGCACCGTTACTGTGACCAACAACCTGGCCCAGGCTTCCTTCATCCTAAGGGGTCCGGTGACCGTGCTGGGTGAGGGACTCACTCTCACGACCAACATCCCACCTGGACTCTACGTGGCCACCTGGAACCCTGTCCCGTTCCATGAGACACCGCTCCCACAGACGAATGCCCTGGTCATGGGTGTGCCATTGGTGGTGCGAGGGGATTACCGCATCGCCGACTCGAACGGCAACGGGATCGGCGACACCTGGGAGACTCGGTACTTCGGTGCGGTCAGGGCCGGCTATTCCGGTCGCGAGGACACGGATGGGGATGGGGTTCCGGACGGGGTGGAATGGCAGATGGGCACGGTGCCCACAGATCCGTCGAGTCGACTCGTCCTGGGTGCTCCGGAGGTGTTGTCGGACGGGCGGGTCCGGTTCCAGTGGCCGACCGTTGTCGGCCTCGAGTACCGGTTCGAGACCAGCAGCGATCTGACGCGGTGGCTCCCGGCGAGTGGCGTGGCTCGCGGAACCGGGGCGCCGCTGGGTGTGACGCTTCCTGCGCTGGACCCGCGGATCCCGTTCTTCTTCAGAATCCTCGTGATCCCATAGTCTCGATGGAAGGAGTCTCCCCATCGGT
>CAZZKQ010000260.1:0-5426 GCA_964654875.1 uncultured Verrucomicrobiota bacterium
GCGGTTTGGGGTCTCATGGGAATCGGACCGGGGATCACGAAACCCAAGCGGATCCGACGCTCCCCGTCCACCCCTGAGACCCGGCCTGGAATCCCCCTCTTGCCGGGCAGCGAGGCCCCGGGCCTTGTCACCGCCTTGTAACCGTCCCGTCAATTGTTAGCCTTGTCGCATGCTTACCAAGGCTCGCGTTATGGCGAAGATCCTCGTCGTCGACGACGAACCCGATGCGCTGGAACTGGTGAGCTTCAACCTCAAGGCGGCGGGCCACGAGGTGGTCACCGCCCAGGAGGGTCAGGAGGCGTTGAAGAAGGCGCGTCAGACGGTGCCGGATCTGATCCTGCTCGACGTGATGCTTCCGGAGGTCGATGGGATGGAGGTGTGCAAGCTGCTGCGCCGCGATGCCGCGACGTCGAGCATCCCGATCATCATGCTCACCGCGAAGGCCGGTGAGATCGACCGGGTGCTGGGGCTCGAGCTGGGTGCGGACGACTACGTCACCAAGCCGTTCAGTCCCCGTGAGCTGATGCTCCGGGTGAAGAACATCCTGCGCCGCCGCCAGGGTCCGGAGGAGAAGCTGGAGCAGTTCACCATCGGGGACCTCATGATCGATGTCCCACGGCATCTCGTGACGGTCGCCCGGAAGCGGGTGGATCTGACGGCGACGGAATTCAAGCTGCTGACGACCCTGGCCTCGCGTCGGGGCCGGGTGCAGTCGCGCGAGCAGCTGCTCAAGGATGTCTGGGAGTACGACAACCTCATCGACACCCGGACGGTCGACACCCACATGCGTCGGCTCAGGGAGAAGCTCGGGACGGCGTGCCGGTACCTGGACACGGTCCGGGGTGTCGGATACCGGTTCGTCGAGGCCTAGGCGGCTTGTCTTCGGCGATCCCCTGGTTCCTCATCGGTGGCGGATGACCCTCCTCGACCCCATGGCCGCCGTCGCCGCGATTGCCGGCGTGGGATGGGGTTTCTGGGCGTTCCGGAGACTGCGTGAGGCCGAGCGTCGGTTCCAGCGGGAACGCGAGGCGTTGCGCGGCGCCGAGGGACAACGGCTTGCCGAGGTCGAGATCCGACAGCAGGCGGTCTTCAACAGCATGGTGGAGGGCCTGCTCGTCCTCGACCACCAGGGGAAGGTCCTGTTCGTGAACCCGGCCCTTGGACAGCTCTTCACCCTGCCCAACCCGGTGCGGGGTCTCAGCCTGATCGAGGCCCTGCGGCTCCATGAACTGGAGGCCCTCGCCCAGCGGGTCCTGCAGGAGGGCCGCGTCACCGGCTTCGAGGTGCAGCTGCCGGGTCCGCCCCCCCGGATCCTGCAGGTCAACGCCGCGACGGTCCGCGACCCGGAACTCTCCCTGATCGGCACCATCCTGGTCTTCCATGACCTGACCCGCATCCAGCAGCTCGAGAACGTCCGCAAGGAGTTCGTCGCGAACGTCAGCCATGAGCTCCGGACCCCGCTCTCCCTGATCAAGGGCTACGTGGAGACCCTCCTCGACGGGGCGAAGGACGATCCGGTCCTCGCGGCGCGGTTCCTGCAGACGATCGAGCGTCATGCGGACCGGCTGACCTTCCTGATCGACGACCTCCTGGCCATCTCGCGTCTCGAGTCCGGACAGGTGGCCTACAACATCGAGACCGTCGATCTCCGCAGGCAGGTGGAGCGGGTCCGATCCGAGCTCGAGGTCCGGGCCCTCGAACGTCAGGTCACGCTGGTCAACGACGTTCCCGCCGACCTCTGGGTGCGTGCCGACGGGGATCGGCTGCAGCAGGTGCTGCTCAACCTGATCGACAACGCAATCAAGTACGGGCGGACGGCCGGGACCGTGCGCATCGGGGCGGGTGCGGTTGCGGACTCCATGGTGGAGGGCCTCGTCGCGGACGACGGCCCCGGCATTCCGCCGGAGGCCCAGTCGCGGGTGTTCGAACGGTTCTACCGGGTCGACCGGGCGCGATCCCGTGAGCAGGGAGGGACCGGACTGGGGCTGAGCATCGTGAAGCACATCATCCAGACCCATGGTGGCGAGGTGGATGTCGAGAGCTGGCCGGGCCGGGGCACCACCTTCCGATTCACGCTGCCCCGAGCCGATCCGCCTCCGGCCTTTCCCGAATCCTCCGAGGAGGAGATGGCGGAAGGCCACGAGGAATCCCCGGGTGGACCGTCGGCCTAGTTCCCGAGGATCTGTCGGATGATGTCCGGCTTGGCCGATGCCACCCGGAGGAAGATGAGGAGGGCGGCGGCGGCAAAGCCGAGGGCGATCACGATCGCCAGCAGCCGGAGGGTACGGATCCGCTTCTGGAGGGTCTCGGCCGACTGGAGCCGGCTCGCCTCGAGGATGGCGAACTGCTCCTCCAGGACATCCCGGACCCGGTCGGGATCCACGAGCGGAAAGAGCCTCCACGAAAGCGAGGGATCCGGATCCATGAACGAGGCACGGCAGGCGGCGATGCGATCGTGGGAAGGGGGCCCAAATCCGCTGGCCAGCCAGTAGGGGGCGTCCTCCTGGGTCCACAGCGACTTCACGCCCTGGTTCCGGGCCACGATCTGCATGCGTCGCCACAACGCTGCCCGGACCGCATCGGCGTCCACTGCGGCGTGGATCGCCTCGGAATGCAGCAGCGCATCATCCCCTTCGATCAGGAGTCCGACACTCCCGACCACCGATTCGTCCTCCGCCGTGACGACAAGGAATTCCTGGAGGAACCCACCAAGCTGATCCCAGGGAAGCCCTGACTGCTGCCACAGTCCCTGCAGGGCTCCGAGATCCTCCGGCGCTGCCCGCCGGGCGGTGAGAAGGCTGGGGTCCACCCCGGCAGGCTAGGAGCTGGATGGGCTGTCTGACAAGGGCAGCGGCGATCGGAGGCACTGTTGGACGCCAGCCCGAGGGTTGTCCCTTGCATCCGGCAGGCCGCGTGGGACACGCTCTGCGCGTCGCAACCATGGCCGTCAAGATCCGCATTCCCACCCCGCTCCGGAAACTCACCCAGGAACAGGAACTGGTCGAGGTCGCCCCTGGCACCATCGGCAGTGCCCTCGAGGAACTGCAGGGTCGGTTCCCTGGAATCCGGGAACGCCTCGTCGATGACTCGGGACAGGTCCGCCGTTTCGTCAACATCTACGTCAACGAGGAGGACATCCGCTTCCTCCAGAACCAGGAAACCCCCATCCAGGCCGGCGACGAGGTGAGCATCATCCCCGCGATCGCCGGGGGTTGAATGCGGCAGCTGTGGAGGGGATTTCCATCCCCCAGGGTCGAGGTGGGTTTCAATGCCACCTTTTCGGGGTGTTTAGGCTGCCTTAATCACGGCTTGACCCCTTCTGAAATGGGTTTTTAGTCGGCTTAGATTCCCCGGACTCATCCCCCGGGGCGCATCCATCCCAGCACCCTATGACAAAGCGCGATCTGGTCGTCCGCATCTCCGCGGAGACCCGTTTGATCCAAGAAGAGGTCCACGACGTCGTCCAGAAGACCCTCGACTACATCTCGGAAGCGGTCACCCGCGGAGACAAGGTCGAGTTGAGGAACTTCGGGGTCTTCGAGGTCAAGGTCCGCAAGGCCCGGGTCGGCCGGAATCCCAACCAACCTGAACAGGATGTCCCGATCCCTCCGCGGATGGTGGTCAAGTTCAAGCCGGGCAAGGAGATGAAGGACGCGGTCCTCCGGCTCGCGCCTCCGGCCCTCTAGGCGCGGATCCTCCCGGCGCCCGGGAGGTCTTCGATCACGGCTTCTCCGCCAGAAGCTTCTCCACCTTGGCGGCGAGATCCCCCCGGGCGTTGAGGTCGCGGACCTTGCCCTGACGGTCGATCAGCCACATGGCTGGGATTCCCCGGATCCCGTATTCCTTTCCGAATTTGTTCTGCCAGCCCTGACCGTCGAAGTACTGCGGCCACGGCATCACCTTCTTCTTCACGAACGACTCGAGGGCCTCCCGGTCTTCGTCGAAGCTGATCCCGACGATCTCGAATCCCTTGTCGTGGAGTGCGTCGTAGGCCGCCTTGACCCTGGGCAGTTCCGCGACGCAGGGGCCGCACCAGGTGGCCCAGAAGTCCACGAGCACCACCTTCCCCCTCATCGCGGCGAGGTCGACCTTGCGCCCATCCATCGCGGTGAACGCGATGTCGGGTGACTGTCCGACGAGGGAGGCCTGCTTCAGCTGGGCCTTGGCCATGGCCTTGATCTCCGCGGGAGCGTTGCTCTGGGCGATCTCCTCGCCGATGGCCTTGGCCTTCTCCCCGCCGAGCCCCTCGGCGATCTGGAGCAGGGCGGCGTAGGCCTCGGTGCGGTCGGGGTACTCCTTCATGACCTTCCGGACTCCCTTCTCGAATTCCGCGAACACGGCCTCCATTCCCTGTCCCTGGAGGGCCATGGCCTTTTCGGCGGCGGCCTGCATGGCGGCCATGAACGGGTCCTCGGCCTTTGGATCGGATTTCTTCCCGTCGCCCCGTTCGGGTTTTCCGACGGGTCCGGCGACCTGCTGGAGTTCCTCGGCCCGATCGGAGATGCCCAGCTGGACGGCGGTCTGGAGGAGTCCCAGGCGCAGATCGTTCGCCTCGGCGACCCGGGGGCTGTTGGGGTATGTGGCGACGAAGGCCTTGGCCTTGTCGGCCGCCGCGGCGGCGGATTCACCCATCCGACGGCGGAACGCGGCATACTCCTCGTTCGAGGGCTTCTTCTCATTCCACTCCGCCGGAGGCAGGGGGGGGCGGCTCGCCTCCTTCACCGCCTTCCAGGCCGCCTTCTCGGCCTCCGTGACCGTTTCGACAGCCTTGGGTTTGGAGTCCTCCGCCCCGAGGATCCGCAGTGATCCGGCGGCGAGGGTGGCGACGAGGACGGCGTTGCGAAGCAGGGACGGGGCGTTCATGAGCGAGGACGAGACCCTCTTCGATCGAGGGGACACTTCAAGCCCCTTTGTTCCTCGGGAGATCTCCGCCACCTCTGCCCAGTTCGTTGAGTCGTGCGAGCAGGAGCCCGAGACGCCGTGGGTTCGCGGGATGCCGGGTGGAGCCCTCACGCAGATCCTCGGGCGGCTGGTCGACGGTGTTCCGGAGCGCCATCTCCAAGGATTCCCGTTCCCCGGCGGTCAGCTCCAGCCGCAGCGGCTGGGCCTCCCGGTCCTTCACCGTCCATCGGGCGAGGTCCACCACCAGGGCGCAGGGCTCGAGGCAGGGGATCGCGAGGGCCTCGACAGGGGATTCGGGCAGCGGGGCCGGACCCATTCCGGGCGTGCTCCAGCATCGGCGACGGAGGCACAGGCTGCTGGCGCATCCAGCCCGGGCCACGGCGTCGGCCTCCCCATCGGTGATCGCCCGGGTCGACCGATACATCCCGGTCTGGCGGCCCACGAAATCCCGGAAGTCCGTCGGTCTGGCCGAACCCGTCTCCCCGGCGTGCCAGTCGGCAAGCGCTCCCGGATAGAGCTGTTCG
>CAZZKQ010000261.1:0-5419 GCA_964654875.1 uncultured Verrucomicrobiota bacterium
GTTGGCCCGGTGGGTGAAGCGGTGCCCTGCATCACTGGGCGCGGGAGCGCTCACCCCGGTAGGGACGCGCTCCGTTGCATCCCCATCTGATCCGCGAGGATGGAGCGTAACGGATCGGCAGGGCTGGGATCCACTGACGCTGCAGACGACCCCGTCCCCCTTAACGGGTGCATGACGCGTGTCGGATCGAGATAGGGATGGGAGGGATTCCATCCACCCAAGGACATCCACCCGCTCGACACCACGGGATGTCTCAACGGGTGAACGGTTGGGAGCGTCGCAGGTAGGCGAAGAGGTCTCGGAGTTGAGTGTCGGTCAACCCCTCCAACAGCCCCTCCGGCATCAGGCTTCGACCGAGAGGCTGGACCGAGTCCACCTCCGACATCCGCAGCGTCAGATCCTGTCCGTCCAGCCCCCGCAGCACCACGACCTGTCCATCACGATCCCTCAGGATGCCCTGCAGTAGCCGGCCATCCTTCAGCGAGACCTCGGCAGCGGCATAGCCTTCCCGGATCTCGGCGCTCGGATCCAGGATGCTGGGCAACAGCGTACGGAGGTTGTCGCGCTGGTAGGCCGTCAGATCGGGTCCCAATGGGCCTCCCTTGAAGAACAGTCGGTGACAGGCGCCACAGCGTTGGGTGAACAGCGGTTCCCCAGCATACGGGTTGCCGGAGGAGGTCTGAAGGATTCGCTCGAGCTCCTCGGGGGTCAGGCCCGATCGGGTGGCGATTCCCCCGGGCAGGAGACGTCTCGCCTCCTCCCGGACACCCGGATCCCGATGGTTCCGGAGCGAGTCCGCCATCTCGGAGGGGATCAGCGAGGTCGGGGTTTTCTTGGAGTCCATGGAACGGAGCAGGGTCTGACTCCATGTGGACCGACTTCCCAGCACTCCCAGGGCGGAAGCCCGGACATCCTCCGGGAGACCGGGTAGTGACTCTGTCACGGCTGTTCCAATGGCCTCATCCTCGAATCTCCCCAGGGCGACAAACGCGACGCGGCGAAGCTCCGATGGTCCCGAGCCGAGAGCCAGGTCCTGGAGGGACTGACGCGTCCGGGGTTCCTGGATCTCACCCAGGGCACGGACCAGCCGGATTCGCTCCGCCACCGGGTCCGGGGACTTGAGACGCACCAGCGCTTCCTCGATCGCCGCGGCATCCCTGCGCCGCACTCGGAGGACCAGTCCAGGGATGCCGCCCGTGTCCAGGGCGCTCAGCAGGGTTTCGGGAAGTCCGTCTAGAGCCTGTCCCCGGAGCGCCTCCTCGAGGCCCCGGATGAGGGGGAGCGTCGCCGCCCTGGAGGGCGCCAACCCCAGGAGTCGCCCGCATCGATCCAGATCCTCACGTCGACCGCTGGAAGCCAGGCGTCGCATCAGGCGTGGGAGCACGTGGTCCCGGACCAAGGCCCGATCCCAGAGGGGGGTGTCTGTGAAGAGATCGAGGATCGCATCGGTGCCCTCCGGGATATGGGATTCCAGGATCCACCAGCACAGGAGCGGTTGACAGGGATCCGAGGCATCGACGTCGTGAGCAACCAGTCCTTTCCAACAGACCAGGGCGTCGGCCTGGGGGAGACGTCGGGCCGAGGAGGCCATCTGCGCTCGGACCCGGACATTGGGTTCCTTTGCGATCTGGTCCCGGAGAGTTGGCAGGACCCCGGACTGCAGGCGGCGAGGATCTCCCAGGAATCGGATCGTCCATTCCCGGATCAACGGCTGTGGATGTCCCAAGGCTCGTCGAGCCGTGGCCGTATCCAAGGCGCCCGCCTGATGTAGGGTCCAGAGGATCTCGACCGGAGCCTCCGGATCGCGGAGCGAGGCCCGGAGGCGTCGGGTGAGGGAGCTGTCCTTGCTTCGGGCGAGGACCTGGACGAGCGCCCGCACCGCGGCCTGTCGATGCCATTTGTTCGGATGCCGGAAAAGTTGGATCAGGGCTGGTGCGGCGAGGCGGGTCAGGTCCACTGGAGGTTCGAGTCGCGCCTTTCGACCCCGGAGGCGGTAGATCCGTCCGGTGGTGGGGTCGATCTGGCCCTGGTAGTGCTGTCCGTGGGCGATGTAGTGCTCGTAGAAGTCCGCCACGAACAGGGATCCGTCCGGGGCGTTGACCACGAAGACCGGACGGAACGCGTCATCGCGGCTCGTGACAACCGTATCGAGATCCCGGGTGCCATAGGTCGAGCCCCGCGGAGTGCGTTCGGAGGCGAGGAGCAGGCTGTGGATCGGGTCCAGCCACACCATCTGTCCCTGGCGTCCCGAGGGCAGGGCGGTGCCTTCGACCAGGGCGAGAAAGTGGGTGAACCGCTGGATGGGGGAGGCGGGTACGAGCCAGGGCAGTTCTCCGAAGGTGTGGGGATTCCGAGGGGGGCCGAACTTCCCGGGATCGATCCCCTGCTTCAGGTAGATCCCGCCCTGTTGGTAGTGCCAACCCCGGGTCTCCGGTCCGTTGTGACCGCTGAAGAGTCGGCCTTCACCGTCGACCTCCAACCCGAACACGTTGCCGCTGCCCTCGGCAAAGATCTCGTAGGCGCGCGTCACGGGATGGTAGCGCCAGACCATGCAGCCTTCGAAATAGACACCGGGATGCCCAGTAGGATCGAGTCCGGGTCGGACCACCCGGCTGGTGGTCGTGCTGCCTTGGCCGCCATAGATCCAGCCGTCCGGCCCCCAGACGAGACCATTGGCGACCGAGTGGGTGTCCTCGAGTCCGAATCCTGACAGATGCACCACCGGCGCGGAGTCCGGGCGGTCATCCCCATCGGCATCGGGATAGAACAGCAGGTAGGGCGGGTTGAGGATCCAGACCCCGTTGTGGCCCGGGAGCGCGGCGTTGGCGAGGTTGAGGCCGTCGACGAACACGGTGTGTCGGTCATAGGTCCCGTCGCCGTCCGTGTCCTCGTGGATCGACACCCGGTCCCGTCCGGGCGTGTGGTGGGGTGGCGGGGGAGGGGTCTTGTCGAAGGTGGAGCGGTAGTATTTGTCGCGGCTGAGGGCCTGGACTCCGGCGGGGTAGGGGTACTGGCGATATTGGGTCACCCACAGCCGGCCTCGGGTGTCGAAGGTGAGATGAGTGGGTTGGGCGACACGCGGTTCATGGAGGAGCAGGTCGATCTGGAGATCCTCGGCGGTGCTGAGGCGGGCGAGGGATTCCGCGGGAAGTAGGCGGGGTCCGGGGATCGTCTCGGCCGGTTCTCCAAGGATCCGGTGGGATTCGTGATATTGGTCGAACGCAGCCACGGCGGGGCGCTCGACCTGGGCGGTACCGGTCCGGCCGGATCCATCCCCCGGCGACCATTCCCAGTCGCCCTCCAGGATGCATTCCTCGAAATAATTCATCACGAACGGGGCCTCGGTCTGGAAACCCACCGAGCCGTCCGCGGAATGGGCCCGGATCGCGATCTCGTTCCATCGCTCCTTCTCGAGCAGCCCCGGCGGGATCTTGTACCGGTGGTTGCCGGCGCGCGCGCTCCTCGGCTCCGGTGGAAAGGCGCCGGCACCTCCGAGGCGGCGTCCGTTCACGAACACCTCATGGGCATCGGCAAGGTTGCGGAGGGTGATCGTCACGGACTCCGCGAAAAGGTTCCGCTCATGCGGCGCGAAGAAGCTGTCGTGGGGCCGGAGCCAGGCGCGGTACCAGCCGAAGCCCCCCTGCGTTGGCAGGGACGGAGCGTTGGTCCCGTCGGGCACCCTCCGAGGTCTCCAGTCCGTTGGCGCCGCTGGGACCGTTGGCAGCAGCTGTCCCAGAAGGAGCAGTCCGACGAGGTGGAACCGGGTCATGGGTCCAAGAGCAAAGACCGGCAGGCGAAGAGCCAAGAGGAAAATGGGTCGGGACCCGAATCGGATCCTCGACCAGGCCGGAGACGCCGAGGGTGGGTGATGCCGGGCCCCGCATCACCGGAGGCGGGAGCATCCACCCCGGCGGGGATAGTCTCCGTGTTGTCGTGGACCCGCCCGTGAGGGGGGTGGACTGTGGGTTGCGACCGTGCGGAGCGGGTCGTTGTGGAGGCCTGGACTCCCGGAGCCCCCCGCCATCAAAAAAAAAACCCCGCCTTGAGGGCGGGGGTTGATGTCCAACTGGATCGGGGCGTTTTGGTCCTGTCAGAGCAGGGCCTCTTCGCCCTCGAGGAACCCGTGGAGCTGGCGCAGCCGTGTCGGGTGCCGCATCTTGCGGAGGGCCTTGGCCTCGATCTGGCGGATGCGCTCGCGGGTGACCTTGAACTGTTTGCCGACCTCCTCGAGCGTCCGGCTGTAGCCGTCGACCAGACCGAACCGCAGCTCAAGCACCTTGCGCTCGCGTTCGGTGAGGGTGTCGAGGACCTCCGTCAATCGCTCCTTGAGCAGGGAATAGGAGGTCATGTCGGACGGGTTCTCGGCCGACTTGTCCTCGATGAAGTCGCCGAAGCTGGTGTCGTCGGAATCACCGACGGGGCTCTGCAGCGAGATCGGCTGCTGGGCCATCTTGAGGACGGCCCGGACGCGGTCGACCGGCATCTGCATCTCGTCCGCGATCTCCTCCGGGGTGGGTTCCCGGCCGAAGTCCTGGATGAGCTGCTTCTGCACCCGCATCAGCTTGTTGATCGTCTCGATCATGTGCACCGGGATGCGGATGGTGCGGGCCTGGTCGGCGATCGAGCGGGTGATGGCCTGACGGATCCACCACGTGGCGTACGTCGAGAACTTGTAGCCACGGCGGTACTCGAACTTCTCGACCGCCTTCATGAGGCCCATGTTGCCCTCCTGGATGAGGTCGAGGAACGACAGGCCGCGGTTCGTGTACTTCTTGGCGATCGAGATCACGAGCCGCAGGTTGGCCTCGACCATCTCGGTCTTGGCCTGGAGGGCCTTCTTCTCGAAGTGCTTCAGCTGGGCGAAGGCGTCGACATAGCCCGTGTGGGACATGCGGACGAACTCCTCGAGGGCGGTGATCTTGCGTTCCTCGGCGTGGATCATCGCCTGGGCCTGAGCCATCCGCTTCTGCGGCTGGAGGTCGGCGATGAACTTGATGCTGCTCTGGAACTTGTCGTGGATGTTGTCCGCGACGAGGCACATCTCCTCGATGACCTTCTGCTTGTAGTAGAACTTGGGGAACGAGCGCTGGAGCTTCTCGTCGGCCTTCTTGAGGTCCTGCGTGATCTTCTCCCGCTTCGTCTTCGATTCGCACTCGAGCAGGAGGCGCCAGTGCTGGTCGACCTGCTGGTCGAGCGCACGGACATCCTTCACCAGCTTGCGCAGGGCCTTCAGGTGCTCGTCGCGGGTCTCGATCTTCTTGTCGACGATCACCCGGTCGAAGCGTTCCTTCGGAGGTTCGGAGATGAGTTTCTCGGCGAGGGCGATGTGCTCTTTGCCCGAGAAACCGAAGCTGTGGATGATGCGCTTGACCTCGTTCTCGTTGTCCTCGATGCGCTTGGAGATCTCGACCTCCTGCTC
>CAZZKQ010000262.1:0-5417 GCA_964654875.1 uncultured Verrucomicrobiota bacterium
GCAGATCCTGTCTCGTGAGTCCCCATGGGGTCGTGGTGGCAGACGCCGGGGAGATCCCGGGAATCCTGCGGGCCACGGCCGACCCGGCGCTCGTGACCCGATGGCGGACGGAGTTCCCGGTCGCGCGCGATCGCCGCTGGACCACGCCTCGACTTCACAACGCTTCCGCGTAACGTCCGCCCATGCGCATGCGTGGGGTGGGTTGGATCGTGGGGATACTCGGGCTATTCGGAATAGGCCAGGCGGCCGAGCCCCTCCAGCCGCCGGGATTCCGCCCCACCCCCCCCGGAGTCCACGCCCTCATCGGCGACCGGGTCTACACCCAGCCCGGCAGCGTCTTCTCCAACGCGACCGTTGTGATCCGGGACGGCCGCATCGCGGCGGTCGGCACCGAGATCACCCCGCCCCCGGACGCCCGCGTCTGGAATCTCGCCGGACAGACCGTCTACGCCGGGTTCATCGATCCCTACCTGAGCCTGACCAGGACCAACCGACCGGTGACGATCGGCATGGACGAGGACACCTCCGGGACGGGACGCCAGGCCCGGGCGACGGACGGAGGGGGCGGCTACCGGTTCTTTGGAGTGACAGGTCAGGAGGCCGACCCGGGCCAGACCGGACCCGGAGCCAACCTCAACGCCGTGACCCCCGAGCGCCGGACGTCCCAGTCCTGGTCGCCCTCGTCCAAGGACCTGGAAGAACTCCGAGAGCTGGGCCTGACCGCGGGCAACATCGTCCCGACCCATGGCATCGTCCGGGGCCAGAGCGCGGTGGCGACGCTTGGCGAGGATTCGCCCGGGACGTCTCTCCTCAGCCTCGATCCCACCCGTGGAACCGCCCAGCACATCGCCTTCGAGGTCCCCGGCGGCGAGGGGGTGTTCCCGAACTCGCTCATGGGGACGATCGCGGCGATCCGACAGGCCTATTGGGATGCCCGCTGGTGGGGCGAAGCCCAGGCCGCGTTCCTCAAGAATCCCCAGTCGGCACCCCGTCCTGCGGTCAACCCTGCCCTCGAGGCGCTCCAGCTCTCGCTCGGCTCACAGCCGGTCGTAGTCGAGTCCGGTGGTGTCCTCATGGCCGAACGAGCCCGTCACCTCGCCCAGGAACTCGGGTGGTCGCCGCACCTGATCCTCGTGGCCAGTGGCGGCGAATGGCGGCGGCCCGACCTGATCGAACCCTCCCGCAACGCCTACATCGTGCCGCTCGACTTCCCGGCACTCCCGAAGTTCCCGAAGGATGAGGGATGGGAGGACGTCGACCTCGACCTCCTGCGCTCCTGGGACTGGGCCCCGGAGAATCCGGCGGTGCTGCGTCGGGCCGGGGCCACGATCGCCCTGACCACCCATGGACTGGGGGATCGCAAGGAGTTCCGGAAGAACCTCATCGCGGCCCTCGACCGCGGGCTGAGTCCGACCGACGCCCTGGCGGCCCTGACGACCATCCCGGCGCAGTTCTGCCAGCTGGGATCCCTTCTCGGCACCCTCGAAGCCGGCAAGATCGCCAACCTCACGATCTGCGATTCGAAGGGCTACTTCGACCCCGACGGCAAGGTGCTGAGCGTCTGGATCCAGGGTCGCCCCTACGTCGTCACCCCGCCTGAGGACGCCGCGGAAAAAAAGGAGGCGAAGCCGAAGACGGATGCCGCCACCACGACGGCCCCGACGGAAAAGACCGACGCATCCGGGAAGGAGCAGAAAGACGCCGCCAAGAAACAGGAGCTCCGGGAGCTTGCGCGGAAACGGATCGCCGAGTCCCCCCTTGCGGGACGAGGCGTGATCACCAATCCCCCGGTCGTCCTCATCCGCGGGGCCACGGTCTGGACCTGCGGAACCCAGGGCATTCTGACCCACGCCTCCGTGCTCGTCCGGAACGGGCGCATCGAACAGGTGGGTACGGTGGACTCGACCGGTCCCGTTCACGAGATCGACGGCCGCGGACTGCACGTCACGCCTGGCCTCCTCGACGCCCACAGCCACTCGATGATCGTGGGCGGCGCGAACGAGGGGAGTCTGCCGAGCAGCGCGATGGTCCGGATCGGCGACGTGGTGAACTCCGAGACCCCCAACATCCATCAGCAGCTCGCCGGAGGCCTCACGATCGCCAACCTCCTGCACGGTTCAGCCAACCCCATCGGCGGCCAGAACCAGGTGATCAAGCTGCGCTCGGGAGCCTCCCCCGAGGGTCTCAAATTCACCAACGCCCCGGCGGGCATCAAGTTCGCCCTCGGCGAGAACGTCAAACAGGCCAACTGGGGTGACAAGTTCACCACCCGGTTCCCGCAGACCCGCATGGGTGTGCCTACGTTCATCGGCAACCGGTTCACCGCCGCCCAGCAGTACGCCGCCACGTGGAAGGCTTGGCGCGACGGCGGACAGAAGGGTGTCGCGCCCCGACGCGACCTCGAGTTGGATGCGATCGTCGAGATCCTCGAGGGAACACGCCTGATCCACTGTCATAGCTACCGACAGGACGAGATCCTGGCGTTCCTGCGGCTGATGGAGTCGTTCGGCGTCCGCGTCGCCACCCTCCAGCACATCCTCGAGGGCTACAAGGTGGCCGACGAGATCGCGCGCCACGGTGCCGGGGCCAGCGCCTTCGCCGACTGGTGGGCCTACAAGTACGAGGTGATCGACGCCATCCCCTACGCCGGCGCCCTGATGCAGGACCGCGGGGTGGTGGTGAGCTTCAACTCGGACTCCAGCGACCACGCCCGACGTCTCAACTTCGAGGCCGCCAAGGGGATGAAGTATGGCGGTATGTCGCGCGAGGCCGCCCTGAACCTCGTCACCCTCAACCCCGCCAAACAGCTCCGCATCGACCGCTGGGTGGGATCGCTCGAACCGGGCAAGGACGCGGACTTCGTGGTCTGGTCGGGCGACCCGCTCGACTCCTCCAGCGTCTGCCTGCAGACCTGGATCGAGGGGCGACAGTACTTCAGCCGTTCCCGGGAGTCCGAACGTGCTGCCGCCCTCCAGCGGGAGCGCGAGGGGCTGCTGGCCAAGGCACGGCGGTTGTCCGGCGACGGGGGATCCGACGGAGCCAGCCCCGGTGCCCGGGAGAAGTTCTTCCGCCGCGCCCTCGAGCAGGCCCGACACCTCGGCGTCGAGAACTGCCAGGACTGCCTCCTGCCCCGCAACCCCTGAACCCGACGAGGATCCGACCATGACCGCCCGCCCTACCCTGCCCCTCCTCCCGCTGATCGCCTCGGCCCTCGTCGCCTTGGACGCCCGCGCCGAGACCCTCCTCCTCCAGAACGCCATCCTCCACCCGATCACCGGCCCCGAGATCCCGTCGGGACACCTTCTGGTCCGTGACGGAAGGATCGTCACGGTGGGCACCGGGACATCCGCCCCGACCGCTGACACGACGATCGACCTGAAGGGGCACCATGTGTTCCCGGGTCTGATCGCCCCGACCACGGTGCTGGGCCTGCAGGAGATCGACGCGGTGCGGGCGACCCGGGACACCACCGAGAGCGGGGAGTACACGCCCGATGTGTATTCGTGGAAGGCGGTGAATCCCGATTCCGAACTGATCCCGGTGGCCCGGGCCAACGGCTACACGCACGCGCAGCCGATTCCGATCGGGGGGATCGTGGGCGGCCATTCGGCGGCGATGACCCTGACGGGCTGGACGATCGAGGACATGGCGTTCCGGCAGGACGTCGGTCTGCACGTGAACTGGCCGGGGTTCGGGCTCGACACCACACCGAAGGAGCGGGCCGCCAACAAGGACTCCTGGAAATCGCCGGAGGACCAGATCAAGGCCCGCGAGAAGCGTCTCCGACAGATCGATGACTTCTTCGCCGAGGCGGAGGCCTACGCCAAGGCCAAGGCTGCGACCGGTCCGGGGTTTGCGGTCATCCCGGCCTGGGAGGCGGTCCTGCCGGTGGTGCGGAAGGAGGTACCCCTCTTCCTGCACGCCAACGAGCAGCGCCAGATCCGCTCGGCCATCGAGTGGGCGGCCCGACGCCAGTACCGGGCGGTCCTCGCGGGTGGACGGGACGCCTGGCGGCTGGCCGACCTCCTCGCGACGCACAAGGTTCCGGTGGTCTACGAGCACGTCTTCACCGAGACCCTGCGGGACACCGAGCCGTATGATGTCCACTTCACCGCCCCGTCCGTCCTGGCGAAGGCCGGCGTGGAGGTGTCCTTCAGCGAGGGTACCGACCGGTTCGGGGCGTCGAACGTGCGGAACATCCCCTACGCCGCAGCCCAGGCCCGTGCGTTCGGACTTCCGGTGCTGGAGGCGCATCGGGGTCTGACCCTGTATCCGGCCCGTGTGCTGGGGATCGCCGACCGTGTCGGAACGCTTGAACCCGGGAAGGACGCGACCTTCTTCGTGGTGGATGGCGACATCCTGGACCTCCGGGCGCACGTGGAGCGGATGTGGATCGCCGGCCGCGAGGTGTCGCTCGAGAGCCGCCACACCCGTCTCTACGACCGCTATCGCCAGCGTCCGAGGAAGTGAGTCCGCCGAGGGCCGCTCATCCGCGCCCCAACGCCTTCGCCGCGATGTCGCGTCGACACTGCATCCCCTCGAATCGGATGGGGTCGACCGCCGCATAGGCCGCATCCCGGGCGCCCTGGAGGGTCGGCGCCCACGCCGTCACTCCCAGGACCCGTCCGCCGCTCGTCACCACCCGACCGTCCTTCAAGGTCGTGCCGGCATGGAACACCTTCACGCCCGGCAACGCCGCCGCGCGGTCCAGACCCTCGATCGGCAGGCCCTTCGGATACGACCCCGGATACCCCGGGCTGGCCACCACCACGCAGACACTCGCATTCGGCGACCACTTCAGGGTCATCCGGTCCAGCGTGCCGTCCACGCTGGCGTTGAGGAGCTCCACGAGGTCGTTCTCGAGCCGGGTCAGGTATACCTGGGTCTCTGGATCCCCAAATCGGGCGTTGAACTCAAGGACCCTGGGGCCCTGTCGGGTCAGCATCACTCCGGGATACAGCAGCCCCCGGAAATCGATCCCCTCGGCTCGGCATCCAGCAAGCCACGGTTCGAGGATCTGGCGTCCGACCGAGGCCAGCTCGGTCTCCGAGAGGAATGGGGCCGGGGAATACGTGCCCATGCCGCCGGTGTTGAGCCCCTGGTCGCCGTCGAGCGCCCGCTTGTGGTCCTGGGCGGTCGGGAACAACAGCGCCGTCCGCCCATCGCACAGGGCATGCAGGGAGATCTCCATCCCCTCGAGCAGCTCCTGGATCACGACCCGGGAGCCGGCGGCTCCGAAGGTGCGATCGACCAGGATCTCGTCCAAGGCGCGGTGCGCCTCGTCCACCGAGTGGGTGAGCAGCACTCCCTTCCCGAGGGCAAGCCCATCGGCCTTCACCGCGCAGCGTCCGCCGAGCGCCTCGCAGAACCGTCGGGCCTCCTGGACATCGGAGAACGTCCCGGCGCGGGCCGTGGGA